>CAYTQA010000015.1:0-8085 GCA_964439495.1 uncultured Terriglobales bacterium
TGGTCACCCAGATCAAGGCATCGGACACATGGTCGGAATATCAGGCCAAGAACATCCGCGCGCACAATTATCAATCGCTGGCCGACCAATTGTCAGTCCAGTCGGTGGGCGATGCGCAAAAAGCCGATAAAGTGCTGCAACACTTCAGGCAGCAGGCGGAAAAATATGACCGGGAGAAGGACGATCTGAACAAAGAGGCCCATGCCCTGGAGCGGGAAGTCGCCATCGCGCAGCGGCGGGCCACCCGCTTTGACTTGGGAGAGGCGCTGCTCGAAGTATCGTTAGTCGTGACCTCCATAACCCTGCTTACCCGCCGCCGTCCCTTCTGGTATTTCGGCATGATTTCCGGGGCATTCGGATTAGCGGCCGCTTCCACCGCATTTTTCATTCATTGAAGCCGCTCCAGGCTGTAACCACAGGGCATGTCCTTTGGTACATGAGGTGTGGGGGTCGAAATCGTCTCAAGCTGTTTGCTCGCGTCCATTCTGCTATATATTAGACCCACAATTTTAAAATCGAGGGCATACCTGCGCGCATTCCGCAGGCTCTTTGCATGGCGGACCGAGATCGAGCATGAGCAGCACCGCATCTCCGAAGGCTTTGTCCGGCGCGGCCGTTCGCGTCCTGCCGCTGCTGGTGTATTTCGATTCCGACCCGGAAGTGAGCAGATTGCTGCGGACGGTCCACCGCTTTCGCCGCATTTCGTTTAAGGATTCGCAGGGCATTGCGGCGGAAACGGAGCGGATTTTCATCGTCACCAGCGAAGACGTGGTCCGGCTTCACTATGAAGAGCTCAGGCGCCCCAATGCTAGGGTGATTGCCATCTCACCTTCGGCCTTTCGCGAGCCCCGTCTGGATGGAGTGGTTTACTGTTATTTCCCGCCAAACACCGCGCCGGAGCTGATTGAACGGGCCATCGACAATGCCCTGGACCACATCCATTTTTTGCAGACGCGGCAGGTGGCCAACCAGAAGCTGCGCGGCATTTCCAGCGAAATGGGAGAATTGAATGCCATTGGGTCGGCCCTCTCCGCGGAACGCGATACCGCCAAACTGCTCGATTTGATTCTTGCCAAATGCAGGGAACTCACCAACAGCGACGCCGGCTCGCTTTACCTGGTGGAAGCGGCTGAACCGGCCGCCGCGACCGACACATCTCATCGCGGGAACCCCCTCCGCCAATCCGAACGCAAGCGGCTGCGCTTCAAGCTAGCGCAAAACGATTCGGTGCAACTGTCGTTCAACGAGCTCACGATGGAGATCGATGAACACTCGATTGCCGGGCATGTGGCCTCCACGGGCGAGATCGTGAACATAGTGGATGCGTACGATCTGCCGGAGGGCGTCGCCTACCAGATCAATCGCAAGTTCGACGAGGACTCCGGGTACCGTACAAAGTCGATTCTGGCGATCCCAATGCGCAACCAGACAGGCCAGATTGTCGGCGTGCTGCAATTGATCAACGCCAAGCGCGATCGGGAGGCCCGGCTTACCTCGATGGAAGTGGTTACGGAGCAGGTCATAAGTTATGACGCCCGGCAGCAGGAGATCATAGAATCCCTGGCCAGCCAGGCGGCGGTCGCGCTGGAAAACAGCCATCTGTATGAAGCCATCCAAAAATTGTTTGAAGGGTTTGTCCGGGCCTCGGTGCACGCAATTGAAGCCCGCGATCCCGCAACATCAGGCCATTCCTTTCGCGTCGCAAATCTGACCGTCGCCTTCGCCGAAGCGGTGAACCGCGCCGAGAGCGGCCCTTACCGGAATCGCTCTTTCTCCCGAAGCGAGATCAAGGAGATCCGCTATGCCTCGCTGCTGCATGATTTCGGCAAGGTAGGGGTCCGGGAAGAGGTACTGATCAAGGCGAATAAACTCTATCCGCAGCAGCTCGATCTGGTGCATCAGCGCTTCCAATTCGTGAAACGTTCGATGGAGGTCGCCTCCCTGCAATCGAGACTGAAATATCTACTCGAGAAGGGACGCGAGTCATATCTTGCCCGGCTTGCCAACTTCGATTCGGAATTGGCAGTTCAACTCAAGGAGATGGATGATTTCTTTCAGGTGGTCTGCAAGGCGGACATTCCCACCGTGCTGCCGGATGGGGACTTCGACCGGCTGCACGAAATCGCCTCCCGCCGCTATCCGGATTATGACGGCATGGAAAAGCCATTGCTGACCCCGGACGAGGTCCGGCTGCTCTCAATCCGCCAGGGCTCGCTGGACGATGAGGAGCGCTTGCAGATCGAATCGCATGTCGTCCATACCTATAATTTCCTGCAGCAGATCCCATGGACCAGCGAAATCAGGAATGTCCCGCAGATTGCGGTTGCACACCATGAAAAGATGAATGGCCAGGGATATCCGTACAAGCTCACCGCGCCCCAGATTCCAGTGCAGACCCGGATGATGACGATCTCAGATATCTTTGACGCGCTCTCCGCGGCCGACCGCCCGTACAAAAAGGCAGTGGGCCAGGAGCGGGCGCTGGAAATCCTCGGCCAATCCGTCGAGGATGGCGAGCTGGATCCCGAGCTCTTCAAGATCTTTGCCGAAGCCAAGGTTTATGAAAAAGGAAATGTAGAAGCGCAGGTCTACGTATAGAGGCAATCTCCACGCCGGGCGCTTTGAAGAAATTTCTTTTTACTCCAAAGCAATCACATCAATCTCCACCAGAGCGTCTTTCGGCAGCCGCGCTACTTCCACAGTGGAGCGCGCCGGAGGGGCCTGATTGCCCGCAGCCTTGAAGTAGCGGGCGTACACCTCGTTCATCATCGCGAAGTCATTCATGTTCTTGAGAAAGACCGTGGACTTCACGACTTTATTCAGGCCGCTGCCCGCCGCTTTCAGGATCGCGGCGATGTTCTTCAATGACTGTTCGGTTTGAGCGGCGACGTCTCCCTGGACCAGCGCTCCGGTTTGCGGGTCAAGAGCAACCTGCCCCGAAGTAAAAACCAATCCATTCGCCTTGATCGCCTGCGAGTACGGCCCAATGGCCTGAGGTGCACTCTGGGTTGAGATAGGTTCGCGCATCGCTGCCTCTAATCTAGATTTTTTTCACTCTCTGCACATCATAAATGCCGGGAATATGGCGGATGCCGGAGATGATCCGCTCCAGGTGCTTCACATCTTCAATGTCTATGGTGATCTCGATGGTCGCGCGCGAGTCATTGGTGCGCACGTCCATGTGCCGGATGTTGGTATCGTCATCGCTGATGGCGGCGGTAAGGTCCTTGAGCATGCCCGCGCGATCGTCGCATATCACGGTAAGCTTCACCGGATAAGTGGACTTCTCCGGCCCGGCCTGCTTCGGCTTGGCCCACTCCACAAAGATGCGGCGGTCCGATTCATACATTAGGTTGGTGACGTTCGGACAGGCCTTTGAATGCACCGCCACGCCTTTGCCCCGGGTCACATATCCCACGATGTCCTCGCCGCGAATCGGATTACAGCAACGCGCGCGATAAACCAGCAGCTCATCGTGTCCCTGCACCTTGAGCGAATTGCTTTCGGAGGTGACGCCGAATACGCGCCGCACCACCCCGCCAAATCCCGTAGAGCGCGATTCGTCGTCAATCGGCTCGGCGTTCCCGCTGGCGGGAGCAAGGTTCTTCAGCACGCTTTTCGCGGAATACTTGCCGTATCCAATGCCGGCCAGCAGGTCGGCCTGTCCATTTACGCCATACTCCGAGCCGACCCGCTGAAAGTCGGCCTCGCTTAAATTCTTCAGGTTCACCTGGTATTTGCGGGCTTCGCGGTCGAGCAGCTTGCGCCCGATCTCCATTGCCCGCTCGCGCTGATACAGATTGAGCCAATGTTTTATTTTGTTGCGGGCGCGGGAGGACTTGACGTACCCCAGCCAATCGCGGCTGGGATGATGGCCGGTTTGCGTGACGATTTCCACGATGTCGCCATTACGCAGCTTGTAACGCAGAGGAACGATGCGCCCGTTTACCTTGGCCCCGGTGCAGGAGTGGCCAACTTCAGTATGAATGGCGTAGGCGAAATCAATGGCGCAGGCATCACGCGGCAGGATGACTACCTTTCCCTTGGGGGTAAAGGTATAGACCTCCTCGGGATAAAGATCGATCTTGAGCGTAGACAGGAATTCGTTTGGGTCGGAGACGTCCCGCTGCCACTCGACCACCTGTCGGAGCCAGGCCAGCCGCTGCTCGTCCTTGGCGGAGACCGGGGACCCATCTTTATATTTCCAGTGGGCGGCGATCCCTTCCTCCGCCATTTTGTGCATCTCTTCGGTGCGAATCTGCACTTCAAACTGCATTCCGACCTCCGCCATCACGGTGGTATGCAGCGACTGATATAGATTGGGCCGGGGCATGGCGATAAAGTCCTTGATTCTGCCCGGCACGGGACGCCAGATGCTGTGGATAGCTCCCAGCGCCGAGTAGCAGTCCTTCACCGATTTGGTGATGATGCGGATGGCAAGCAGATCGTAGACCTGGTCCACGGTAATGTGCTGCCGCTGGAGTTTCTGATAGATGCTGTACAGCCGCTTGATGCGACTGTCCACCCGCGCCTCTACGCCCTGTTCCTTCAGCTTGCCCTGGATCAGCTCCACGATTCCGGCCAGAAATTCCTCGCCGGATTTGCGGCGGGACTCCACCTCGTCCCGGATTTGCTTATAGCCGATCGGGTCCACGTACTGGAACGCAAGGTCTTCGAGTTCTCCGCGCACTTTTCCCATTCCCAGCCGGTGGGCGAGGGGAGCATAGATGTCGAGCGTTTCCTGCGCGATCTGCAATTGCCGGTCGGCGGGCAGATGCTCCAGAGTGCGCATGTTGTGCAGGCGGTCCGCCAGTTTGATAAGCACCACGCGGATATCGTCCACCATGGCCAGCACCATCTTGCGGACGTTTTCGGCCTGGCGTTCTTCCCGGCTGGCAAGATTGATCTTGTCAATCTTGGTGACGCCTTCCACAATGCGCGCCACCTGCTCGCCAAACTGCTTCTTGATGTCTTCAATCGTGACTGGAGTGTCTTCGACCGCGTCGTGGAGAAGGCCGGCGGCGATGGCTGTGGAATCGAGCTTCATCTCCGCCAATACCTGGGCGACTTCGACCGGATGGATAAGGAACGGCTCGCCCGAGGCGCGAGTCTGTCCCTGATGATGCTGGAGGGAAAAATCGTACGCCCGGCAGATTAGATCAAGATCGTCATTCGGGCGGTTCTCGCCGACCGTCTTCAGCAAGTCACGAAATTTGGTGACCGTCAGTACATTGGTCGCGAGCTGTTGGCGTAGAGTCGCCATAAGTGATTATAGCTTGGGGACTTGCGGGTCTCGAGCGACGATGGTCCTGAGTCCTGGATGCAGGAGGATTTCTGGAGGCTTCAAGAAGGAGGCTGGCCCGCTTTTAAGGCCGGGCCGGATGGCCTGCTCCCTTTGGCGCGGCTCCTCCCTGATGTTGGCCGGTGATCAGGTCCACCGTGAATGGGACCTCCCGGTCAGCGATGGCGTCCCAGCCGTGGCCAATGAGTTCATGGCCGCTGACCGCGTCGATCCGCAGCCCCTCCCAGGAAAGCGGAGCGCTTTGCCAGAGTGCCTGGCCGGCGGTGAATCCGGAGATGGTTTGGAAATCCACGAAGAGCAGCACCTGGGCGTCCAGGGCCATCCGCACCTCGAGCACCGGACGCGACAGAACGAGGCGCCACCTCTGCGGGTCAGTCACATCCACCAGATAAGCGTAGCCTCCGCAGACGGCGCACAGCCAGCGCGGATGAGGGGTGCTGAAGATCCCATGGACCACGTTTTGCGAGTCATATCCCAAGGCAAAGACAGCAACAAAGCCAGGCGAGCCTTCGGGAAGAACGCGAAGCAGAAGCGCGCCGCGCTCCACCTCCTCAGTCTGTGTGGGATAGATAAACTGCCGGGGTTCTTCAATCCGCATGGGCAGACGCGACAGTGCCTCGACCTGGTACTCGTGGGGAAAAGCAAATTCGATGCGCGGCGCCGGCATACTATCGGCGCACGGCAGCGAACGCCTGCACACGCTGATGAATGCTCATGACATGCGTGGGCAGGGAGAGCCTGCTTCCGTCTTCAAGGATGGGGACAAGCTTGTCGAACTCAGGGCCGGAGTGCGAGCCGGTGAGCATGATGCGCACCGGGTGGAACAGCTCCTGTCCTTTTGCTCCGGTCTCGTTTTTGATTTCATTCATGATCTGCTTGAAGCGCTCCGGCGTGATGGAGCCGTCCCGCAGCGCCAACTGTTCAATCTTCGCGGAAAAAGTATCCACTACCTTGCGCCCGGTTTCGGAGTTCAAAAGCGCGCGATTCTCTGCTTTGGCAATTGCAGCGCCGGCATCGTAATGAAAGACCAAGGAGCAGCGCTCCGGAAGCTGGTCGAGACGGTCGACCGAAGGGGCGAACAGGCCGACGACCTTGTGCATCCACTGCAAAGTCTCCGCGCCAAGCTCTTCGTCATAGGGAAGCAATCCGCGTTCGCGGAAGTATGGGACCGCGAGCCCCACCAGCCGCTCCCTGCTGCTCAGCTTGATGTAGTGACGATTGAGCCAGTAGAGCTTCTCCATGTCGAAGACCGCCGGAGAAGGCGTCACTCTTTCCAGTTGAAACTCTTTTATAAGCTCTTCCGGCGTGAAGGTTTCGCGCTGGCCGCCGCTGGGCGCCCAACCCAGCAATCCAAGATAGTTAATCAATGCTTCTGGCAGTACACCCATTTCCCGAAAATTAGAGATGGAAGTTGCCCCATGCCGCTTTGAGAGCCGCTCGCGGTCTTCGCCGAGAATGGTGGAGAGATGCGCGAAGTGCGGAAGGGGGAAGCCCAGCGCCTCATAGAGGGCCACCTGTTTCGGAGTGTTCGAAAGATGGTCGTCGCCGCGGATCACGTGCGTGATCTTCATTGTGGCATCGTCGATGACCACCACATAGTTGTAGACCGGCATGCCGGAAGAGCGCACGATGATGGGATCGCTGATGACCTGGTTGGGAAATTCGATCTCGCCCCGGACCACATCATGGAAGCGGATGGGGTGCTCCGGGATCTTCAGGCGGATCGCGGCCAGCTCTCCCGCGGCCCTGCGGCGTTGCGCCTCGACGCGGCCAAGCCGGCGGCATTTGCCCGAGTACACGCGTTGATGCGCTTCCTCCAAGTCGCGCCTGCGCTCTTCTTCCAGCTCTTCGCTGGTGCAGAAGCAGAGGTAAGCCTTCTCTTCCGCAACCAGCTTTTCCGCGTAGCGATGATAGATTTCCATGCGGTCGGACTGGCGATAGGGGCCGTAATCGCCATTCACGTCCGGACCCTCGTCCCAGTCAAGGCCGAGCCACTTCAGGTCTGCCAGCAACTGCGTCTCGTATTTCGCTTCGCTGCGCTCCAAGTCGGTATCTTCTATGCGCAGGACAAATGCGCCGTGCTGCTGGCGGGCAAAGAGCCAGTTGAACAACGCGGTGCGAGCATTGCCAACGTGCAGCAAACCCGTGGGAGACGGCGCAAAGCGCACGCGGACTTTCGAAGTGGGAGGCACGGTTTTATGTTAGCAAACCGAGGATGGGCACCGCGGGAGCAGCAAACTAAGCAGCCTGCGGACGTTCGGCAAGCGCTGATTTGTCGTAGTTCTCGAGCAGGCCGGAGATAGACGGGAATATCTCGATGCACCCGGCTTCGCGCAAATCTTTTTCAGGGAAGCCGCCGCTGAGCACTCCGATGGTGCGCAGGTGGATTTTGGCGGCAGCCTGAGCATCATAAGGGGTATCGCCAATGACGATGGCATGGTCAGGCGCAAGCTCCAGTCGAGAGAGCGCGGCCTCAAAGATGTCCGGATGGGGCTTCGATTTCTCGGCATCGTCCGACGATGTCTGCTCTTCCACCAGATCGGAGATGTCCGCGATCTTCTTATAGGTCTCCAGCTCATCGCCCTTTGCGGACGAGGCCAGGGCGAGTCTCTTTCCATCATGCAAAAGCCGCAGAAAGAGTTTTCTTGCGTCCGGGAATGGCCGCACCTGAGGCAGATACTTGCGCTTGAACAGATCGGAGCGATACTCCTCCAACTTCTTCCCGATTTGTTTCGCCTCGTCCTTGGGAAGCAAAGAGGGGACCAATTGATCGCTTCCCTTGC
>CAYTQA010000015.1:8095-18555 GCA_964439495.1 uncultured Terriglobales bacterium
GAAAGCCTCCTGCCATGCCTGGGCATGCAGATCGTTTGAATCCACCAGCGTTCCATCGATATCGAAGATCACCGCTTTGATCATATTTACCTTTCAACCGGAGAGATGAAGAAATGGCCGCCCGGTTACGCTGCCGCGGGCGGCCCCATGCAATGTTTTATCAGGCGGCCTTCTTGCGGCCCTTGGGTGGGGGGACCTTGGCGCCGCTGCGCCGCGCCTCGGAGAGACCGATGGCGATCGCCTGCTTCCGGCTTTTCACTTTCCGTCCGCTTCCTGATTTCAGTTTGCCCCGCTTAAACTCATGCATCTCCCTCTTCACGCTTTGCCCTGCTTTGGGGCTGTATTTACGTTTGCGAGAGGAAGAGGAAGAGCTGCGATGGGATTTGCTGGAGCTGCTGGAACTGCTGGAGCGCTTGCGGCCCGATGCGGAGCGCGAACTGCGGCTGGTGGAACGGTGCGAGCCGCTGGAGCTGCCGCTCCGTGATGAGGCGCGCGGCTTTCTGGAGCGCGAGCTTTTCGCGCGCGATCTGGAGGAAGTGGAGCGCGAACTTGAACTTCTTGACCGATGAGTAGTTGCCATAATGCTGTATGCCTCCTTGGAAGGAACCCTTGAATTAAAACTTCTCCCTGCAAATGAGACGGTGAAATCAGGCCGTGGGTTGGCAACCATGGAGAGAGCGGCATAGGAGAGCTTTCGGCGTGCTTCTCCCGGTTGAATCTTTTTGAAGCGGACGGAATCAATATTGAGCGATATGTTTTGGCAGCGGAGTGGACTTTTTCTTAAACTTGGCCGGAAAATCGCCAGGAGCAAAAGCCGATGATCACGATTCGTCCTTCAGCGGAGCGTGGCGATGCGCGCCACGGCTGGCTGCATTCACGCCACACATTTTCCTTCGCGGATTATTACGATCCCAGCAACATGGGCTTCCGTGCACTGCGCGTAATCAATGAAGACATCGTGCAGCCCGGACAAGGGTTCGGTACCCATGCGCACCGCGACATGGAGATCGTCACCTATGTGCTGGAAGGTGCGCTTGAGCACAAGGATTCCCTGGGCACAGGCTCCATCATCCGGCCCGGAGACGGCCAGCGCATGAGCGCCGGGACCGGCATTCGCCACAGTGAATACAACGCATCCAGCACCGAACCAGTCCACTTCCTGCAAATATGGATTCTGCCGGAGAAGTCGGGACTCAAGCCGGGATATGAGCAGAAGTCTTTTCCCGAAGCGGAAAAGCAGGGAAAGCTGCGAGCCCTGGGATCGCGCGACGGACGCAATGGCTCGGTGACGATCCATCAGGATGTCGTGCTGTACTCCTCCATCCTGGGAAAGGGAGAGTCGGTGGAGTACGACTTGCCGCCCGGACGCCATGCCTGGCTGCAGGTCACGCGGGGCAGCGTGAAGCTGAATGGCAAAGAGTTGCGGGAGGGGGACGGCGCGGCGGTAAGCGAGGAAAATAAATTGATCATTGCCGGAAGCGGCGCCGATAAAGCCGAGGTCCTGTTATTCGATCTGGCGTGAGCCTGTTGCCAGGCGCGGTGTCGCTGCATTGTTGAGCGCGGCGGAATCCATCTCGCCTCTTTCCCGCTTAAGAAGAAATAGCTTCAGCCCAGATGTCCAGGCTGCGCCTCGGTTTGCAGCTCTTCTCCCTGAAAGTGGTCTTCGGCCCGGCGGCGGGCCTCTTTGCGAAAGAGATAGCGCAGGAGAATCGGCGTAAAGATGGTTGTCGAAGCGGTCATAAAGATGACAATGGCATAAGCAGCCGCGGTAATCATCTTCATCTGTAAACCTACCAGGGCAACGATCAGTCCTACCTCTCCGCGGGGCACCATGCCGATGCCGACTTTGAGGGCGGTCTCCCATCCCTCATGCAGGACCGGCAGGCCGCAGCCGATCAGCTTGGAGAAGATGGCCAGGACTGAAATCGCAATCGCGGAAAGAATCACCGCTGGGGTAAAAACGTGCACATTCAGCTGCGCTCCCATCACAAAGAAAAAATAAGGGGCGAGGAACTCATTGATGGCATTCACGCGGGAGCGCAGGTTCCATTCAGGGGAATATTCCGCAAAGGCAAGGCCGGCAAAAAACGCTCCGATAATGGCCGCCATCCCCACCTTTTCCGCCAGGACGGAGAACCCCAGGCAGATCGCCAGCGCCAGGATCAAGGGCGCGTTCTGGGTGGACATTCTCTGCAACCCGGGACGCATGCGGCTTACCAGGCGGGGAGCATAGAAGATCATGAACAGCGCAAAGCCCACCGCTTCCACCAGGAGCGTGCCAAGCTGCAGCCACTTCACTCCTCCAACGGAAACGATGCCGACCACGATGCCCAGCAGCGTCATTCCCAGAATGTCGTCAAAGACGGCGGCCCCGATGATGATCTTGGCAGCGTGGGTGTGCAGCACATGCATGTCTCCGAGGACGCGGGCGGTGATCCCCACGCTGGTGGCCACCATGGCGGCGGCAACAAACGTGGCCAGGTGCGCGGGCTCATGGCGCAGCACCATATAAACAAACCCGAGGATGAAAGGCAGCGTGATGCCCCCCAGGGCGACCGCGAGAGACTCAGTCCCGATGCGGATCAGCTCCTTCGGCGAAGTCTCCAGGCCGACGGTAAAAAGCAGAAAGATGGCTCCGACTTCGGCGATCGATGTGACCGCATCGCTGGGATGGATAAGGGCGGCGAGATATGGGCCGAGCAGGATTCCGGCGAGGATTTCCCCCAATACGGCCGGGAGGGAAAGCTGCTCAAATAGCTCTCCGAAAACCTTTGTCCAGATGAAAATTACGAAGAGCTGCAGCAGAAATGGATCTGCATTACGCGGCATGGGCCATCGAACTGATTTTCTCAGGAAAAGATGTAAATGCCATAAAAATCCAGAGTAGCTGGATTTTCCAATGTTACGAAAGTAGGCAACTTAAAATAGGGTTTCCCGTATTCCCGCCGGCAATAACAAACGCAAATGCTGATGATTGGAACAAAGAATGACAAGCGGAGCAGGCGCACGCTACCTCTTATTTGGAGCAGTAGAAGCTACTAAAAAGAGGCCGGGCGATGGACGATAGTAAAGCCTGGAACAACGAATGCATCCATGGAGGCCCAGGGAGACGATGCTATTTTTTTTCTTATCGAAGTATGGGGACTTACATTTCAGTCAATGAAAATATAGTAACTTCTGGCATAAGTTGACGCTGGCAGTGCAGACGGCGCATTTATAAACTCGGATTATGAAGCCCTTGGTTCTGCATGTTGGAATTGATCCTTCCCTCTCCCGCACCCGCCTTCCCCGCCTTTTAAATCTTTGTAACATCACCTCTGTAACGCCCGAGCAGGCGATCTTTACCATTGTGGATACGCAATTTGCCGCAGCCATTATCTGCTGCTCGGTCCCCAAGCGCAAGGCGATGACGTTGGTAAGGTTCATCGAGCGCGTGGCGCCCGAGTTGCCGGTGATTCTTCTGCGTACCGGACGTGAGCGCCAGCCGCTGGTCCCCGCCACGTATTATGTAATGCAGGCGGAGGAGAACGTCGTACTGTCGGCGCTGATTGAGCGGCTTGGAGAAAGCAATCTTATCCCCTTCCCGGCGAGACCGGCGCACCGGAAAGCCGTGGCTGCTTCCTAGCCCACCGCTTCGCGATATTTCGCCTTTAACTCCCCGATGTAAGCTCCTGTTCCAATAAGCGAAGCCAGCCTTTATCATGGCTATGTTGATGAAAAAGGCCTTCGAAACGCAAGCTCCCGCAGAGATTGTTCTACCCGCTGAACGGCTGAAGATATCAGAGACGCTCCTTGCGATCGCGCTTCTGGCCCTTATGGCCGCGCTTGCAATTGGCAGCATCCGCAAAGAATCCCTCACCTACGACGAAGTCTCGCACATCCCTTCAGGCCTGAGCTATTGGCAGCAGCATGATACGCGCCTGAATGTGGAGCATCCCCCGCTGCTTAAAATGATTGCCGCCATTCCCTTGCTCTTTGCCGGCGCGCACGCCGACTACTCCGACCCAAGCTGGTGCGGGACTGGCGGGAATGAATGCCAGTGGGAGTTTGGAAGAAAGTTCTTTCAAAGCTGGAACCGCCAGTCGCTTGAGAAGCTGGTCTTCCTCGCGCGATTGCCGATGCTGGCGCTCACGCTGCTGCTCGGCTGGAGCATTTATAAAATGGCCCGCACACTGGCGGGGCCAAGGGGCGCAATCCTCAGCCTGGCGGTCTTTACCACTTCTCCGTTTTATCTTGGCTATGGCCCCCTGGTCATCACAGACATCGGCCTTTGTCTCTGTGTTCTGTTGAGCGCATGGACCCTGGCCTCCCTTTGGCAAAGGCCAAATGCATGGAACCTCTTTGCTTTTGCATTCAGCACAGCGGCCGCCCTGCTTACAAAATTCTCTTCTCTCCTGATACTGCCTGGCCTCCTGATCTTCTGTATATGGGTCTGGTGGAAAGGGCCCCGGCAGAATGCTCCGGCAGCACGTTTCGGGTATGTAGCCGGCGGCCTCAGCCTGGCGGCCTTGATCAGCTATATCTTTTACTGGTTCTCCTGCTTCAATAGCTCGCCGGTCGAACTGGCGAATACCCGCTTTCGGGCAATCACAAGCTTTCGCGCGCCGGAGAGGGTGCTGCTCTTTACCACAAAATTTCTGAGCGCGCATCCGCACTGGGCCAGGCCGCTGCAACCTTTGTGGTTGTACCTGACAGGGATCGGCCATCTGAACGCCGGGCTCAGCCGCCCGACTTATCTGCTGGGCGTGCGCCACTGGCATGGCGTCTGGTATTACTTCCCGATGGTCACGTTCTTCAAATTGCCGCCAGGGATGGTTGTGCTGCTGTTGCTGCTGATCGTCGTTGCAATCGTCAAGCGCAGTAAAAGAGCATCCATTCCTTCTTTTGCGAATGAAACCCGGATCTATTTGTTGGCTCTAAATTCCTACCTGATTGTCTTTGTTGTCGCCTCCCTGCGCTCCAGAATGAACATCGGAATACGCCACTTTTCGGTCCCGATCACCATCATGGTTGTGTTGATCGCATGCGTTGTCCCTCTCAGCAAGGCCCTCCTGCCGCTGCGGATGGATAGACTGGCGCAGGCTGCGATGGTCCTGCTGGCAATCTCATGCGTGATCTCCTCGCTGCTGGCATACCCTCACTATATTGCGTATTACAACTGCTTTCGCATGGGGACGCCGAAGCAGGACATCGTGGCCGAGTCAAACCTGGATTGGGGGCAGTCTCTGCCGGCCGTCAGGGACTTCGCCGCCGAGCATAGCGTAAATGGAATGTATCTGGATCCCATGTCTCCTCTCGATCCCGATGTCTATGTTCCGGGGTCTGTTGCATGGAGGTGCGACGATCCCGATCCCGCCGCTCCCGCATGGGCCGCGGTTTCAGCGGATTATCTGGTGAAACAGGCGCCTACCTGCGTGGGGCTGATGCGATACCGGCATTGGCCGGTGGCGGGCGGAAGCATGTATGTCTTCCGGATCACCGATAACTCCTATGCCGTCGAGCAGGAAACGTGGCGCAAGGAACATCCCAATCTGACGGTCAGGCCAACGATATTCAAAGAGGAAGATATACCTCATGAAAAGAGGCCATGAATCCGGAGATGCATAGCGTGGCGGCCCTCTTGCGAACCGCGCCTGCGGGAGCTTTTCCCGCTGTTTACAATAAGAACAAATGAATTCAAAGTTTCGGGGCTTTACGCCGGAAGCAATTACATTTTTGCGCAATCTGGCGAGGAACAACCGCCGCGAGTGGTTCCAGCCGCGCAAAGGGCAATATGAGTCGCTGATCAAGGCGCCGATGGCAGAGCTCGTCGAATGCCTCAATGCAGCCTTCGCCGATTTTGCCCCTGGCTATGCCACCCCGCCGCAGAAGGCGATTTTCCGTATTTACCGCGATACCCGCTTTTCCGCCAATAAGACGCCTTACAAGACCCATGTGGCCGCGATCTTTCCCTTGCAGAACGTGCCCAAGAATTATGGGGCGGCGTTTTATTTCCACTTCACCGCCAGGGAGTTGCTGGTGTTCGGCGGGCTGTGGACGCCGGAGCGGGAAGAGTTGCTGGCGGTGCGCAGGTTCCTGCAGGAGCATCACCAGGAGATGGAGAAACTGCTGCGAAATCCTACGCTGCGCAGAAAATTAGGAGAGTTGCAGGGAGAGCAGCTCACGCGCATGCCTGCCGGCTTCCCGCAGGAGCATCCGGCGGAATCTCTCCTGCGCCGCAAGCAATGGTATCTGGAAGCGACGATGGACCACCAGGTAATTACAACCCCCCGGCTGCAATCCGAGCTGATTCAACACTTTAAGCTCATGGCCCCAGTCGTGGAGTTCCTGAATCGTCCTTTTTTGAGGAAGAAGGAAAAACCCAGAAAGATGATGTTTATGGCCTTCTGAGATGCTGGGAGGCAGTAAGGGAGAAAATTGTCTCTGGCGAGCAAACCCCAATGCTGGGGGAGGCCTCCAATTCAATATAGGTTGCCCATTTTAAAGGACTGGGGGTTACTCATATGTCTACCGATTTACTTGTGGCCATACCCAGAGCGATGGAATGGATCTGCCTGCTGCTGATCTGCGGCTGCCCCACCGCCGCCATTTTATTCCCGAAGCGGAAGAGCGATCCCATCTTCCATCATCACGTGCTGTAATCCAACTTCGGTAAGGAATTCTCCGTAAATATTGCCCACGGCAGTTAAGCCTTTCGTGTTGGCTGCCGATGCACCTCCTCTTGTTTAATTTCCAGGGGACGATACCATTACGGGTATGAGGACTCCCGCTGGTATTACCGTTCTTTTTCTGGCGCTCTCACTCGCGGCGCAACAGGCCCCAAAGAATGCGCCCGGAGCAGACACGGACGACGACGAGCCAAAGCCCCTCGCGCCAGAAGTGTTGCAGCAGGTGAAGGACGTGGTTCACCGCCAGTTCGGAGCGGGTTTTTCCCTGGCCGCCGACTCGCCCACCCCAGTGGTCATCGCGGACCTCGACGGAGATGGCATCGAGGACATCGCCGTGGTTGCAACGGCGAAGAAGCCTCCCAAAGTCGAATCCCGCGCCGGATATCAGATGATCGACCCCTATGATGAGTTCTTCGGCTATGGCAACCCGCAGATGACGCATCATTTCTCGGCGGCGGACCCGGAACGCGCAAGATACCTCCTGATCCTCCATGGCGCGGGCAAGGAGGGATGGAAGACAAACTCTCCCAAATCCAAGTTCGTGGTCATTAATCTCTCCCTCGATCACATGGAAGTAGGGCCATTCAGGTGGAAGAAAAAGAAGGTCAATGCCATTCAGATCGATGAAACCTCAGTGATGTCCTCGGTGCTCTTCTGGGACGGTAAAAAGTATCGTTGGGCGCCGGGCGATCTTGCCGATTAGTTTTTCTGAGCGGGCCCGTCAATCTTTCAAGCAGGAAGCGTAAGCTCTATAGGGTCTATGCGCATCCTTGTCCTTAGCGACATTCACGCCAATCTGGAAGCTTTGGAGGCGTGTCTTGCCGCCGCTCCTGCTCATGATGCGGTGTGGAACCTGGGAGATCTGGTCGGATATGGGGCCAGTCCCAACCAGGCGGTAGAAGCGGCCCAGAGCCACGCGTTTTTCAACATCAGAGGGAACCACGATAAAGCCTGCGCCGGATTATCGAAGCTTGAAGAGTTCAACCCCACCGCCGCTGCCGCGTTAATGTGGACCAAACACGAACTTACGCCGGAGAACCTCGATTGGCTCCGCGCTCTGCCTAAAGGTCCAGCCAGCTTCGGCAAGATGGAGACTGTATTGTGCGCGCATGGCTCGCCTCTCGATGAAGATACTTACCTCGTTGGCCCGCGCGACGCACAACTGCCATTGGCCCAGTCCTCCGCTCCCATTATTTTTTTTGGCCACACACATGTTCAGGGTGGATTTGCCACCGACGAGAATGAAGTGGTCACGATTCGTCCCGCTTATAAAGGGGATGGACGTCCGGAAGATCTGGAATTGCGCTTGCATTCCGGCGTTCGTTACCTGATAAATCCCGGCTCCATCGGTCAGCCGCGAGACGGCGATCCACGCGCGGCCTTTGCTCTCTTCGACAGCGATAAGCCGTCCGTGACCTTCTACCGCATTCCCTACAATGTGAAAGCAGCGCAGCAGAAGATCCATGCCGCGGGCCTTCCCATCCGGCTGGCCCTGCGCTTGTCCGAAGGCCGTTAGACCGGCGCAGGACGCTTCAGAAGTCCATTCGAGGAAATTTGTTCGCGGGCGGCCTTGGTCGCAAGATAATCGCAGCGGTTGTTGTCCGCGTGATTTGCATGTCCCTTGACCCACTCCCACTTCACCCGATGAGCAAGGACCTGCTTTTCAAGCTCCATCCATAGGTCCCGGTTCTTGATGGGTTGCGGCCCGCTTTGACCCTTTACCTTATGAAGCCATGAATTGGCCTTCCACTTATGGATCCATTCGGTGATCCCGTTTTTCACGTACTGGGAATCGGTAAAAATAGTGACGGCGCACGGCTCCTTGATGATTTTAAGTCCTTCGATTACGGCCCGGAGCTCCATGCGGTTGTTTGTGCTATTGGGCTCGGAGCCGAACATCTCCGCCACGGATTCATTGAAACGCAGAACGCAGGCCCACCCGCCAGGTCCCGGATTATTGATGCAAGCGCCATCGGTTACAAGCAGAACATTTTTCATCGTGATTTTCGATAGTGTAACGTAATCAGGGAAGGACAGAGGAGCGCGACCATCGTCTCGCGCAGGCAAAATCCGTATTTATTTATAATGCTGCTTCGAAACGGGGAGACCGCATGGGTTCACTATCAGGACGAGTAGCTCTCGTAACCGGCGCTTCGCAGGGGATTGGCCGTGCCTGCGCTCTTGCCTTGGCGGCGGATGGGGCGAGTGTCGCGCTGGCGGCGCGCAATGAGGAAAAACTCAGGCAGGTGGCGGACGAGATCGCCGCTTCGGGCGGCAAAGCCGAGAGCTTCCGCATGGACGTGAGCAACGAGGACGAGATCAAGGCGGCCTGCAAGCAGGCCATCGAAAAATTCGGAAAGATAGACGTCCTGGTCAACAATGCCGGCATCACCCGCGATCAATTGGTCATGCGCATGAAGCGTCCGGACTGGGACGCGGTGATCCAGACCAATCTGACCGGCCCGTATCTCTGCATCCAGCAGGTCATCAGCTCCATGCTGAAGCAGCGCTGGGGGCGCATTATCAATATCACCAGCATCTTTGGGCAGATGGGCCAGACCGGGCAGGCGAATTATTCAGCTTCGAAAGCGGGGCTGATTGGGCTTACCATGGCCATGGCGCGCGAGGTCGCCTCGCGCAACATCACCGTCAATGCGGTTGCGCCCGGATGGATCGAGACTGCGATGACGGAATCGCTCAGCCCGGAGCTCAAGGAGCAGATCACCAAAGCGGTCCCGCTGGGACGCGCCGGCACGGACAAGGAAGTTGCGCACGCGGTGCGCTTTCTCGCCTCCGACGACGCCAGCTACATCACCGGCCATGTATTGAAGGTGAATGGCGGAATGTTGATGGGGTAACGGGGTAACGGCCATGAGCAACCGGATCGTCCGGGCCAGCAGCGTTGAAGAGATTGCGATTGTACGCGAGCTTCTGCTCGAATATGCGGCCACATTGGGTTTCAGCTTATGCTTCCAGAGTTTCGATCAAGAGCTTGCCGGTTTACCTGGAGATATGGCCCTCCTGAAGGAATGCTTTTGCTTGCCAGCGTAGAAAACAGTCCTGCCGGTTGTGTGGCCCTGCGCAAGCTGGAACCGGGGACATGCGAGATGAAGCGGCTTTATGTGCGTCCGCAATTCCGGGGCACAGGCCTGGGCAAAGGATTGATACACCGCATTCTCGAATCCGCCAAGGGGCTTGGATATTCGCGGATGAGGTTAGATACCATTGCCTCCAGGATGGAGGCGGCGGTCCGCTTGTACCGCAATTTGGGGTTTGTCGAGATCGCACCTTACCGGGAGAACCCCGTTCCGGACGCGATGTTCATGGAAATCGATCTGACCGCCGTCGAGGCCGAATAGACGGAATCCCGTCGACATCTTATCCTGTTGTATTGGATATGAACATTGTGAACAGGTTCCCATGCCAGTGACCGAGACCAGCACGATCAAGATCACGCTGCCCGATGGCAGTAAGAAGGATGTTCCCCGGGGCACGACTCCGCTGGAGATTGCCCGCGGCATTTCGCCGCGTCTGGCGGATGCGGCGCTGGCGGCAAAGATCAAGCCGCAGGCGGCCAGTAGCGCTCCCTTGCCAGAAAGCCATTCGAATGGGGATAAAGTTCCCGCCACCATGCATAGTGGCGTATCCAAGGACGGCTGGCAGTTCATCGACCTGAACAAGCCTCTCGAAGAGGATGCCGAGCTGCGTCTTCTGACCGATAAAGATCCCGAGGCGCTGGAAGTCTATCGCCATTCTTCCGCGCATCTGCTGGCGACGGCGGTGCTTGAACTC
>CAYTQA010000016.1:0-6304 GCA_964439495.1 uncultured Terriglobales bacterium
TGGACATCAGCGAAAAGCGCCTTCCCCAGGACGGCCGTATCATGCTCAAAATGCAGATTGGCGCGCGCATCAAGCAGCTGGATTATCGCGTCAACTGCCTGCCCACACTGTGGGGCGAAAAGATCGTTCTGCGTCTTCTGGATAAAGAAAATCTGCGCCTCGACATGACCAAATTGGGCTTCGAACCGGAGTCGCTGGAAAAACTCCAGTACGCGATTGCCAAGCCTTACGGCATGGTGCTGGTGACCGGACCCACCGGATCGGGCAAGACCAATACCCTTTATTCCGCCATCTCCCTGCTCAATAAACCCGATACCAACATCATGACGGCTGAAGACCCGGTCGAATTTCAGCTTGCCGGCGTTAATCAGGTGCAGATGAAGGATTCGATCGGATTAAATTTTGCCGCCGCGCTGCGCGCCTTCCTGCGCCAGGACCCCAACACCATCCTGGTGGGCGAGATTCGAGACTTTGAAACCGCCGAAATCGCCATCAAGGCCGCTTTGACCGGCCACCTCGTGCTTTCCACACTGCACACCAACGGCGCTCCTGAAACCATCAGCCGCCTCATGAACATGGGAATCGAGCCTTTCCTGGTCGCCACCGCCGTGCACCTGATATGCGCGCAACGCCTGGTGCGCAGGATATGCAAGGAATGCATTGAAGAGACCCATGTGGTGGAAAAGGCGCTGATTGACGCCGGTTTTTCTCCGGAAGAAAGCAAGACTGTGAAGCCCAGGAAAGGAAAGGGCTGCTCCAATTGCAACAACACCGGATATAAGGGCCGCGCGGGTCTCTACGAGGTGATGACCATCGACGACGAAATTCGCGAGCTGATCCTGGTGGGGGCATCCGCCGTGGAGCTTAAGAAGAAGGCCATTGAACGGGGAATGATCACCTTGCGCCGCAGCGGCCTGGTAAAAGTCATGGAAGGGGTTACGACACTGGAAGAAGTAGCACGCGAAACCGTGCACTGATTCATAAAGGATTTCTATGAATGTGACTCTGAGCGATCTGCTGAAAAAGATGCTGGAGATGGGCGGAAGCGATCTCCATATTACAACCAACTCCCCGCCGCAAATTCGCGTCCACGGCCATCTCACACCGCTGGACATGACGCCTTTGCAGCCGGCAGAGACCAAACAGCTCGCCTATAGCGTGCTTACCGATGCCCAGAAGCACCGCTTTGAAGAGCACCTGGAACTGGATTTTTCATTCGGACTCAAGGGCCTGGCCCGCTTCCGCGGAAACCTCTTCAACCAGCGCGGCGCAACCGCCGCGGTCTTCCGCGTGATCCCATTCGAGATCAAGTCCTTTCAGCAGCTCAATCTGCCGCCGGTGATTGCCAAACTTTGCGAAAAACCGCGCGGGCTGATCCTGGTGACCGGGCCAACCGGCTCGGGAAAATCCACCACCCTGGCGGCGATGCTGGACAAGATCAACTCCGAACGCCACGACCACATCATCACCATCGAAGACCCCATCGAGTTCGTGCACCAGAACAAGAGTTGCCTGGTAAACCAGCGAGAGGTCCACGCCGATACGAAGTCCTTCAGCGCCGCCCTGCGCGCCGCGCTCCGCGAAGACCCGGACGTAGTGCTGATCGGTGAGATGCGCGACCTGGAGACCATTGAGGCGGCTCTGCGCATCGCGGAGACCGGCCACCTCACTTTCGGCACGTTGCATACCAATTCGGCGGCTTCCACTATTAACCGTGTGATTGACGTTTTTCCCGCGCACCAGCAGTCGCAGATTCGCGCCCAGTTGTCTTTGGTTCTGGAAGGCGTGATCTGCCAAACGCTGCTGCAAAAGATTGGCGGTCAGGGCCGCGCGTGCGCCATGGAGATCCTGATACCGAATCCGGCGGTGCGAAACCTGATCCGCGAAGACAAGATCCACCAGATTTATTCGGCGATGCAGTCGGGACAGGACAAGTTCGGAATGCAGACGTTCAATCAATCGCTCGCAGCTTTGTATTTCAACAAGCAGATTTCGCTGGAAACGGCCATGCTGCGGTCGTCCCTGCCCGATGAATTGCAGGACATGATTAACCGGGGACAACAGGTCAAGGGAGCGGCAGCCCCGGCCACAGCGCGTAAATAGTGTGAAAGGCCTGCCCCGGCAGGCGATGAGTAAGAGGAGGAACCCAAATGCCCGTCTTTAAATTCACCGGCGTGGATGCTTCTGGAGCCAAGATCCAGGGGGAGCGCGTCGCGGAAAACAAGCAATTGCTGGCAGCCAATCTGCGCAAGGAGCGCATTACGGCCTCCACCATCAAGGAGAAGGGCAAGGAATTCAGCCTGCCCACCGTAGGCTCCGCAAAAGTGCCGGTAAAGGACGTAGCCATTTTCTTTCGCCAGTTTTCCGTCATGATCGACGCTGGACTGCCGCTGGTGCAATGCCTGGAGATTCTGGCCACCAACCAGGAGAATCCCACCTTCCAGAAGACGCTCACCGGCGTCCGCACTACAGTGGAAGGCGGCGCCACGCTGGCCAATGCCATGAAAGGCTATCCCAAAGTCTTCGACGACCTCACGACCAACATGATTGAGGCGGGAGAAACCGGCGGTATTCTCGACACCATTCTGCAACGTCTCGCCACCTATGTGGAAAAAGCGGTGAAGCTCAAATCGGCGGTGAAGTCCGCGCTGATTTATCCCACCTCCGTCATTAGCATGGCGGTGATTATTGTGGCCGGACTGCTGAAATTCGTGGTCCCCATTTTCGCCAATCTGTTCGCGGGCCTGGGCGTGGAACTGCCCTTGCCGACGCGCATTGTGATGGCGCTCAGCGCCTTTGTCAGCAATTTCTGGTGGGTCGCGATACTGGCAATCGTGGCCCTGGTGTTCGGAATCAAGCAGCTTGCCAAGGACCCTCGCGGCCGCTTCTTTCTTGATTCTCTTTTGCTGAAAGCCCCCATTGTCGGATCGCTGCTTCGCAAGATTGCGGTTGCGCGCTTCACCCGCACGCTCGGCACCCTGATCACTTCCGGCGTGCCTATCCTGGAGGGACTCAGCATTACCGCGCGGACTTCGGGAAATGCCGTCCTGGAGCGGGCGCTGATGAAAGTGCGGAAGGCCATTGAAGAAGGCCGCACGATTGTGGACCCACTCAAGGAAACCGGAGTGTTTCCCAACATGGTGACGCAGATGATCGGCGTAGGTGAAGCCACCGGCGCCATGGACAACATGCTGCAGAAGATCGCCGACTTCTACGAAGATGAAGTCGATGCCGCCACCAAGGACCTGCTCACGCTGCTCGAACCGGTCATGATCGGCTTTCTCGGTATAGCGGTCGGAGGTATCGTCATCTCGCTCTATCTGCCTCTGTTCTCGCTGATCGCAAAGCTTTCCGGCTAAAACCATTATCTACTCACGCGTGGGGAGGGCGTTTGCGGCCCTTCCCGCGCGCAACACATCCTGAAGCAGAATTTTCATGGCAACTCGACTTAACGAACGCACTTGGCTGGCCTGGCTGGGAAAGATCAGGATCCTGGTCCTTACCTTCCTTCTCGGGATCGGGCTTACCGTGGTGCGGCTCACCCACACCAACATCTCGGAGCGGTTCTTCGTCTGCATTATTCTGCTCTGGTATACGATGGGGCTTTTTTTTCTGCTGCTGCATGCGCTGTGGGACGAATTCGAGTTGCAGGCGCGGGTGCAGGTGCTCACCGATGTGGCGCTTGCCACCGCCATGGTTTACATCACCGGCGGGATCGATACTTCCTTTAACTTTCTGCATCCGCTGGTCATCATCGTTGCCAGCATTCTTCTGCCGCGCTGGTGGGCCTATTTCACCGCCGCGCTTTCTTTCATCGGCTTTGGACTCGTCCTGGAGCTTGCCTATTTTGACGTGATTCGCAGCTTTGGGAACACCCATCCCGATCTTCGCAGTTTGCAGATCGTTATCGGCGTCAATCTCTTCGGGTATATCGCGGTCGCTTATCTGGCAAGCACCCTCACCGCCAAACTGCGGCAGGTAGACGTCGAACTGCAGGACAAGAGTGGAGAGCTGGAAGATTTGCAGGCGCTGCAGACCAATATTATCCACTCCATGCGCGGAGGCTTGATCACCACCGACATGGAAGGCCGGATCACCCTTGTCAATCTTCCGGCAAAAAATTATCTGGGATGCCGGCAAAAGAATTTGATCGGCGACGTGGTGGACACCCTATTTCTCGATCCGCTGCCCGAGCCGCAGTCCTATCCCGTGCAGGCGGAGGTACGCGCCCACACCTCCGATGGCCCCAAGATATTCGGCATCACGGTGACGCCGCTCACCGCCGCCGATGGAGATATCCTCGGCATCCTTTACACCTTCGCCGATCTCACCGAAATGCGCCGCCTGGAAGACGAGATCCGCATGAGGGAGCGACTGGCCGCCGTGGGACGCCTTTCCGCCGGCATCGCGCACGAGATCCGCAATCCTCTCTCGTCCATTGCCGGTTCCGTAAAGCTGCTGTCGAGCATCTCCGATCTGAACGAAGACCAGCGCGCGTTGCTGGACATCGTCACCCGCGAGTCGGAGCGGCTCAACAATATTATTTCCGACTTTTTGCAGTACTCCCGGGAGAAGCAGTACGCCTTTGCCCGGCACGATCTTCTGCGGGTGCTGAACGATACGCTGACCCTGCTGGAAAACCATCCTCGCGCCGGCGCGATAAAGATTACCCGTGAGTATCCCGAGGGCGGCGCTCCCGCCGTCTTCGATGCCGACCGCATGAAGCAGGTCTTCTGGAACCTGTGCGATAACGCAATGCGGGCCATGCCGTCCGGAGGGACCCTGCGGGTGAGCGTAAGCGGCGCGCAAAAACGGTGGCGCATCAGCTTCAAGGATTCCGGGATCGGACTCGCGCCGCGACAGATTGAAAAAATTTTCGAACCATTTCAGTCGAGCTTTGAGGGAGGCACCGGCCTGGGCCTTGCCGTGGTTTATCAGATTATGCAGGCGCACCATGGGACCATCCACGTGGATTCCAAACTCAACCAGGGCGCGGAGTTTACCGTTTTCCTTCCCATGGAGGAACCGGCCCGGACCATCGCTCCCGCGCCTTCCGAAGAACGGGCGCTTGCGGCCACGGTGCGCGGAAGGTCCATGAGCATCCGCAAAACAGGGGTGAAGCATGGCTAACATCCTGGTTTGCGACGATGTGCGCTCCATCTGCCAGATGCTTGAGATCGCCTTGCGAAAAGAGGGTCATAAGGTCCAGACCGTCAACGGAGGCGATGAAGCAAAGAGGCTGCTCGACAGCGCGCGCTACGATGTGCTGGTCGTGGACATCAAAATGCCCCGCACGGATGGCATTGACGTGCTGCGGCATGCCCACAAAGTGGCTCCGGAGATGGCGGTCATCCTCATCAACGCGATCGAGGACTATGAAGCCGCCGTGCAGGCCATTAAATCCGGGGCATTCGATTACATCCATAAAGGGCCGGGGCTGATTGAGGAGGTGCGTCTGGCCATCGCCCGCGCCACCGAGTACCTCGAACTGCGCCGGCAGAATCACGCATTGAAGCGGGACGCTGCCAGCCGAAACTCGCTGGAGAACATCATCGGCTGCACCCCGGCGATGGAGGCCCTGAAGCAGACCATCCGCACCGTGGCTTCGACCAGCAGCACCATCCTGATCCATGGAGAAAGCGGGACGGGAAAAGAGCTCGTCGCCCGCGCCATCCACGACTGTTCTTCCCGCGCTTCGGAGCCATTCGTCTCCATCAATTGCGGCGCGTTCCAGGAGACCCTGCTGGAAAGCGAGCTGTTCGGTTACACCAAGGGCGCTTTTACCGGGGCCAATCAGAACAAGCGCGGCTTATTCGAGGTGGCGAATGGCGGCACGCTCTTCCTCGACGAAATCGGCGAAATGAGCCTCAGCATGCAGGTGAAGCTGCTTCGGGCGCTGCAGGAGCGGCTCATCCGTCCCCTGGGGAGCGCCTCCGAGGTCCCCTTTGATGTCCGCCTTATCGCCGCGACCAATAAGGACCTGCAACAGATGGTGCAGGAAAGCACCTTCCGCGAAGATCTCTATTACCGGGTGAACGTGATCCCGATTGAAGTCCCATCACTACGGGAGCGTCACGACGATATCCCGCTGCTGGCAAATCATTTCCTGAAGCGCTTTGCCTCGGTTGCGGGAAAAAATGTCCTGCGCATCGATGAGGGGTCCTTACGGGACCTGGTGGGATACGAATGGCCGGGAAACGTTCGCCAGTTGGAAAATACGCTGGAGCGCGCGCTTGCTCTTGAAACCAGCGATGTGCTGCGCATCGAGTTGCCCATGGAGCGCGCCCGGGCCAGGGCGGTGGCC
>CAYTQA010000016.1:6327-18500 GCA_964439495.1 uncultured Terriglobales bacterium
ACTCCAACGGCACGGGCGCCCACGAACTCACAATTCCCACCGAGGGATTGGACATGGAGCGGCACATTGCCGACCTGGAGCGCAATATGCTGCTCTCGGCCCTGAAACATTCGAACGGAGTGCAGACCCGCGCCGCCGAGATGCTGAAGCTTTCCTATCGTTCTTTCCGCCATTTGATGAAGAAGTACGATATCTAGAAGGGCGTTCCGCGGAGCTATCGCTGCTGATCTGCCTTTTGGTCCTGCAGTTGCTTCTTCCATCCCAGAATGCGCGCTTTGTTGGCTTCAGCCTCGGCTTCGGGGACCATTCCCTTCCTCTGGTAGAGGATGGAAAGGCTGGTATGGGCAAGAATGTCGTCCGGCTGGAGCTCCGCGATGCGTTTTGCGACTTCGATGGCCTCATCATAGCGTTCGAGGTCCTGCAGCACGCGCGCCAGCCCATGCATGGCGTCGGCAAAACCGGGATCGAGGGCCAGCGCCTCGCGATATTCGTCAATCGCCTCTTGCATGCGGCCTTCTCCAAAATGGTCGAGCGCGGCGTAATAATGGTCTTCAGCCTGGATTCTGATATCTTCAGACATAGTTGTCGCTTGAATGAAGTCTACCATGTGGATTCAGGCACGAATCCGCGTGAAGCGGCGGAGAATGGTCCTCAATCGGGATGAAAAATATTCTGCGATTTATGTGGAACGCGACCCGGGGATATCGCCTCGATCCCTGGCGCAGTCCGTACCTGCGCTGGAGGATTGAGACTTACACCGGGCTGAAGATGGACAAGATCGGTTTTCTGGAATTCTGGGGTTTTTTATGGCGTGAACGGGAGGCGCTGCTCCGCTTCCTGAAGTGGGCCGGCGAGATGGAGAATTATGCCCGCCCCAGGCCCAAAAATCCAAACTGATCCGCTCCGGTCAGGCACGTTTGCCAGAGTTAACCAAAAACAATCTCGACTTCATTCCCTTTTTCGGCGCCCGCCAGGCGGTTCGCCGGGGCACGATTAGTGGAAATCTCCAGATATCCCATGCTGCCGAGGATTCCGAAGACCTCGCCGGGAGCGCCTTGCGCATAGGCGGTATTGATCTTCGTCACCTGCGCCTTTCCCACCGACATGCGAAACGATGGCGGATTCGGAGCAAAGAGCTGAGGCACATCCTTAGCGGTGAAGTTGGTGATCAGGTTCCCGAACTTATCCGTTTTTAACACCACCCCTTTGAAGGTTTTTTCATTGACCGGCTTGGGCTTGGGAGAGGCAAAGCGGACATAGTCGGTGATCTCGTCCCCGAATTTGCTGATTTCGACTCCCTTGCTCAACCATGCGGCACATGCGGCGAAGATGTCCCTGCCATGGAAGGTTTGGCTCACGGGCTGCAGAAAGTAATGGCTGGCTGTAATATGGCGCACGGAGAGGCGCTCGGAGCGCTCGTAGACCAGGGACATGACGCCATTGTCGGGGGCCAGAAAAAAATGCTTTTCGGTCGTCACCAGCAGGGGGCGGCGCTGGCTGCCCACGCCGGGATCGATGATGACCACATGCACCGTGTCCACCGGAAAATAAGAGTAGGCCTGCGCGATGGTCAGCGCGCCATCGAGAATGTCAAACGACTGCACGGAATTGCAAATATCGACGATCTTCGCGGCCGGATCGATGTTCAGTATCACGCCTTTCATCGTGCCGACAAAATGGTCGTTCACGCCAAAGTCGGTGGTAAATGTGATGAGCCGGTCAGGCACCAGAATCCCTCGCTCCAAATGCTTTGGATTTAGGCGAACTTAACCTGCATGGAGAGCAAAGTCAAGATCGCCAAAGATCGGCGGGAATGAAATGCTCCGGGGCGGGATTGCAACTTTGAGCGGCCACGCGGAAGCACCGAATTCCTTCGCGCCACCCCGGCCGGAAAATGGCTTATTGCCGCAAGAAAAAACCAGCCCGGAAAACACGAAGGTAACTTCAAAAGCAGGGATAAGGCTTTCAATTGTGCGAGTTTCCCGTTATAAAAAATCTGGCCCCGAATTCAAAAAATCTGTGCAGGAGAGCTTGCCCGATGGGCACTGCGCCCAAGCGCGCACGCAGTAGAAAGAGTGCGTCTTCCGCTCCCCAGCGCCCTTCCAGTGCTGCCGGAACAGGCATACCCCTGTTTGGTCCGCAATATGAGGCGGTCCTCCGCGATGCCGAACACCGTTCCAGCCAGATCATCGAAAATGCGGAAGACGTAATCTACGTCCACGATCTGGATGGAAATTTCCTTGCCATCAATTCAGCGGCGGAAAAACTGGGGGGCTACACTCGCGAAGAATTGCTCTCCATGAACACCTCCGAGGTGTTGACGCCGGAGCATCATAAGCTCATGCGCCGGAAGATCCGGGCGCAAATCCAGGACCCGTCGGTCAAAAAGCCGTATCAGGTAAACATTGTCACCCGGAAGGGCGCGGAACACACGCTTGAAATCAAAACCCGTCCCATCTTCGAGAATGGTAAGGCGGTGGCAGTCCAGGGAATTGGACGCGATATCACGGAGCGCAAGCGCGCGGAACAACTGCAGGACGCCCTTTACCGCATTTCAACCTGTTCGCATGAAGCTCGGGAGCTTCAACCGCTATTCCGCACCGTCCATAAGATCATGTCCGAACTTATGTACGCGGAAAACTTCCATATCGCATTGCTGGATGCTTCCGGCGAGTCGCTTCAATTTCCCTATTATGTGAATACCCGTCATCCCCAGGCCCCAACCAAGCTCCTGGGGCGGGGCCTTACGGAATATGTAATGCGCACCGGCGAACCGCTCTGGGCAAACTTGGAAAAGGCCACCCTATTGTTGAACAGCGGCCAGATTGAAGCCCTTGATCCTGCGCTGGCGGACTGGATGGGCGCTCCACTCAAATCGGGAGGCGATGTGTTTGGGGCGCTCGTCGTCAAGAGCTATGACAGGCATTGCCATTACAGCGAAAAAGACAGGGAGGTCCTCACCTTTGTCTCTCAACATATCGGCAGCGCTATCGAGCGCAGTCGCAAAGAAGAGGCGCTGCGCGAATCCGAGTCCCGCTATCGCTCTCTGGTTCAGAGCGCCGTATACGGGATCTATCGTTCCAGCATCGAGGACTGTTTTCTCGATGTGAATCCCGCCATGGTCACGATGTTGGGCTACGATTCCGCCGCGGAGCTGCTGAAGATCAGCCTGGCCCGCGACTTGTATGCGGACGCGGAGCAGCGGATGCGGCTCATCGCCGAATATGCGATGAACGAATCGGTGCAAAATATCGAAGTCCAGTGGAAGCGAAAAGACGGCCGGGTGATTACCGTTCGCCTCAGCGGGCGCCCGGTGCGCGACGCGGAAGACAATATCTTCGGATTTGAGATGATCGCGGAAGACATTACCGAACGGCGCGCGCTTGAGGACCAATTGCGGCAATCCCAGAAGATGGAAGCGGTGGGCCGCCTGGCCGGCGGGGTGGCCCATGATTTCAACAATCTTCTTACCGTCATCCGGGGATACAGCGAGCTGATGCTGGAAGAGCTCAGGGAAGCCGATCCGCTGCGGGCGGAGGTCACGGAAATCAAGAAGGCGGCGGACCGTGCCGCCAGCCTTACCCGCCAACTGCTCGCCTTCAGCCGGCAACAGGTGCTGGCGCCGAAGGTGCTGGACCTGAACTCCGTGGTGCATAACATGGACCAGCTTCTGCGGCGCCTGCTGGGAGAGGACATCCACCTCGTCACCATTCTGGATTCCGGCCTGGGACGCACCAAGGCGGACCCAGGTCAAATTGAACAGGTGCTCATGAATCTGGCGCTCAATGCGCGCGACGCCATGCCCCGCGGGGGCAAGCTCACCATTGAAACCATGAACGTGGACCTCGATGAGAACTATTGCCGTGAGCATGTCGCCGTGACCCCGGGCCCGTATGTGATGTTTGCGGTAAGCGACACCGGAAGCGGCATGAGCGAGAAGGTCCGCTCCAGAATATTCGAGCCGTTCTTTACCACCAAAGAGGTTGGAAAAGGGACCGGTCTTGGCCTCTCCACGGTTTACGGCATTATTAAGCAAAGCGAAGGCTACGTATGGGTGTACAGCGAAATCGGCATAGGCAGCACATTCAAGATCTACCTGCCACGGGTGGATGCCCCCGCCGATATCACCTTCAGTCCGAATGGGGTCCCAACCTATCGCGGGACAGAGACCATCCTTCTGGTGGAGGATGAAGACGGGGTGCGCGCGCTGGTCCGCCAGGTCCTGAACAAATACGGATACAAGGTACTGGAAGCCCGCAGTGGCGCCGAAGCCATTCTGCTCCATGAGAATGCGGTGGGGCCCATCCATCTGCTGCTCACCGACGTGGTCCTCGAGCAGATGGGAGGCCGCCAGTTAGCGGAACATCTATTGAAAAACAACGCCGATATGCGGGTGCTTTACATTTCCGGCTACGCCGATGATGCCATCGTCCAGCACGGCGTACTGGCGGCGGACACCGAATTTCTACAAAAGCCCTTTACCACCGAGGCGCTGGCCCAAAAAGTGCGGCAGGTCCTGGATTCGAAGCCGGCGGCCCAGGCAAGCCGGTAAATCAGAAAAGAACATTAAAAGCAAAAAAAAAGCGCGACCGCAGCCGCGCTTTTTTTCTTCAATTCGGATTTTTTATTGTTGGGGAGTCCCGGGAAGCGAATCCGAGCTTTTGAGCAGGGCAGAATTCTTATTGCTCTCAGCCTGCAAATTGAGCGCTCCCTCATGGTTCGGCCCGAGGCCCAGCTTAATCAGGGCGCGGGAATCGGGCAGCACCTTGGTCTGCCAGCCTTGCGATGCCTGGAGCTTTACCAGAGCGTTTTTGGTGCGCTGGTCCCAGACTCCGTTGGGGGCGCCATCGAGATAATGCTCCCGGATCAGGGCTGTCTGGATCTCCCGAACGCGGTCGGAGGCAATCTGCTGCTGGCCGTGGCGCTTCCAGCCGCCGCGCACGTTCTTTTTGTGCGCCCTTCGGCCATGCGAATGGGTGGAGCGGCTATGCGCTTTGACGGAATGTGTTTTCGCGGCCCTGGAAGAGTGCTGTGTAGCGGCCGCGGAGGGCAAAGCTATGCTGGCGATCAATAACAAACACAATGGAAAACCGATCTTGATAGCTCGCAAATGTCACCTCGAAATAACTGGTTTAAACCCTTGGCTTGTAACCCACTGGTTTAAAGGAGGATATTTCAGCTTACCCCAATCGGGCCGGGGAATCATCCAAAATCGAGCAGGAAAAGCCCAACCCTGGTGCACCTACCTTGGTAATGTAAGATGCACCAGGATTGAGGTATTCTGCCTGATTTTAGCCTTTTATGGCATGGTCCCAGAGTAGAAGATGGTGTCTCCGCGGCCTCCGGGCCGGACCAGCATGACCACATCATCGCCACTCTTCAGCGGCGCCTGGGCCTTGCGGAAATCATCTTCGCTGTTGATGGGTTTCTTATTAATTTCGAGGATAATATCCCCACGTTGCAGAGAAAGGTCCTCATCCGCAAAGGAGCCTGGCTTCACGTCTTGCACGATTACGCCCTTAAGCGGAATATGCAGGCGGTCAGCCAAATCCTGAGTCAGAGGACGCACCGTGATTCCGAGTTTGCTGTCAGCCGGTTGCGTCTCAGGACCATTGTCTTCTTCGCCACCTAAACGGTCGGCATAGAGCTTGGCCCGATCGGCAACGGTGATGGTGACCTCCATGGGCTTGCCTTCGCGAACCAGGCCCAGCTTGACCTTGCTTCCGGGTTTGTGGGCCGAGACCTCGCCAACCAACTCATCTCCATCTTTGACTGGCTTGCCGTCAATGGAGGTGATGGTGTCCCCAACCTTGATTCCCGCCTGGTCCGCGGGTCCACCCGACTTCACGCTGGAAACAGTCACCCCGTTCTTGACTCCGTAAACACGGGCAATGGCCGGGTTCTCGGTGGCATTAAAGGAGACCCCAATCGAACCACGGGTCACCTTATGCTCCGGCGAAATCAGTTGGTTGTACACTTTGGCAACGGTGTTGGAAGGCATGGCAAAACCCACGCCCTGGTAGCCCGCCGATTGGGTAAAGATCGCGGTATTGATGCCGACGACCTCGCCATTCATGTTGACCAGCGGTCCTCCGGAGTTGCCGGGATTGATGGCGGCATCGGTTTGCAGGAAGCTTTGAAATTGCCTGCTCTGGTCGATGCTGCGCTTGGTGGAGGAGATAATGCCTGCGGTCACGGATTCTTTCAACCCGAAGGGGCTGCCGATGGCAAGCACCCAGTCGCCGGCATCCATGGAATCCGAATTCCCTAATTTAGCGTAGGGCAATGGGCGGTTCACGTCGATCTTGATGACCGCCAAATCGGTCTCACTGTCGGTCCCGATCACCTTGGCGGTGTGGTTCACGCCCGGAGGATCGTCCATAAGCGTGACCTGGATACGGTCCGCACGTTCCACGACGTGCTGATTGGTAACGATGTAGCCCTTCGGGTCTACCAGGACGCCTGAGCCCAGGGAGCGCTCGCGCATCCCTTCAGGCGAGCCTCCGCCTTGCCCACCGCCCGGCCCCACATCGCCTCCCTGACCACCAAAGAAGCGATCAAAAAAGTCCTGAAATGGGTCTTGGGGCTGTTGCTGGTCATCCTGCTCACCCCGGCGGCGCCGGGAACGCGGATTAGGCTTAATGGTGGATTCCGTGTTGATATTTACCACGGCAGGCTCTATCTGCTTTGCAATCTGTCTGAAAGCAGAAGACATTTGCCGAGGCTCAGGAACCGTTAATGGCGTTGCGTCCGAAGAGCTATTGGACTCTTTGCCCTTCACTCCCTTTTGGATCACGGTACCGATTAATATTCCTAAAACTAATGTGGCCAAAATTAAAAACGTCGAGGCCATGCGACGCGTTCTTAAACGTTCGATCATTGCATTCATGCCAGGCTTCATTGCTCCCTCCGGAGGCACCCAAACTTCTTATTATAACGGCTACGCCGGGCTGGGGCTCGGGTGCATTCGGATGTTATTGAAAGTGTTTAGTGGTTTAGACGCGCGAGCAGGTAATTTGTCAACTGAGCTGCATCCTGTAAGGATGGATGCGTCCTGGCCATAGCCAGATGCTATATTTCCCTCATGCCGCCTCGGACTGCGTCACGGGCCCTAATAACTCTGAAATCAACACTCCGCTGAGGATCAGGATTGCGCCGAAACCCGAGCGATAGCCTAACCGCTCCCCTAAAACGACATACGAAGTCAGCCACGCAAAAACAGGTTCGAGAGAGAAAATCAGCGCCGTCTGGGTGGGCGATGTGAATTGCTGCGCCCATGCCTGAATGGAGAATGCGGCCGCCGATCCCAGCAGCGCGGTAATCAGAAGGGCCCAGATCACCAGCGGACTCCATTGCAGGTGCGGCTGTTCCGTCGCTAAAGGCACGGTAATCCCCATCCACAGCGCGGCAGTTGCGATTTGCACAAAGGCAATCTGCTGGGCCGGATGGCGCTTCGCCGCGCGGCCCAGAAAGATAATGTGGAAGGCGAAGCAGATGGCACACCCCAGGGTAAGCACATCGCCGGTATTCACACTGGCCCAATCGCCGAGAGTGCCTCCGCTGGCAGGGACGGTAAGCAAAAAAAGGCCAAGGAATGCCGCCACCACGCCCAGGGCAGTCCAATGATTGACCCGGCGGCGCCACAGGAGGGCCATGAATATCGGCACCAGCACCACCGAGAGGCCGGTGATGAAGGCCGATTTGGAGGCGCTGGTCAGGCGCAGCCCCAGGGTTTGAAATTCATATCCCAGCCACATGAACGTGCCGATCAGCGCCCCGGAACGAAGCGCCGGAATACGGATTCTTTTTACCTCGGAGAAAAAAATCAGGGCCAGCGCCGCGCTGGCAAGGACCATGCGCACAAAATTGAAGAGCAGCGGAGACGCATCGTGCTCCACCGCGTCTTTGATCAACACGAAGGTGGAGCCCCACACAAACGTGACCAGCACCAGCAGGATGTGTGCTTTAAGCGAGCGTGACACATTTCAGATTATCAGAAGGATTTATCCGGGCCGGTGGGCAGATTATGTTGGACCAGGAATATCAGGAACACCGGCAAGCGCCAGGACGATGAGCAGGATGCGTTTGAGCGCGAGGTCACGTCCGGCGGGATCGAACCACTCATGGACTGTGTGCGCGCCGCCACCTTGTCCGCCGGCGCCAATACTGATTGCCTCCATTCCAAGCGAAAGCGGGATATTCGCATCGGTGGAAGCACGCCGCATATGCGAGGAAATTCCAAGATGGGAATCCACGGCGCGAACGACTTGGAGAAGATGCGCCTTCGACGGCAATTCCGCCGCCGGACGATCACCAATCTTCTTGGTGATGGCGGTGATCTTTTGCCGCGAGCCCTCGGTACTGGAATTCGTGGCGGCCACTTCCCCGCTAACCGCGTCCTGCAAGGCCTTTTCCAGCTTGCCGAGCTCCTCAATGCTGGTGGAGCGAAGGTCCACGCGCACATTGGCGGACTCCGGAATGGAGTTTACCGAAGTCCCGCCGGAGATGGTCCCGATATTGAAAGTTGTCTTGGGCGATACGGGCACCGAGACCTGGCTGAAATCGGCAATTGCGCGGGCCAGCGCCACAATAGGATTCGGCGCTCCAAAATCGCTCCAGGAATGTCCACCGGGACCTTTCACCGTCACTTCGAAACGCCGGCTCCCCAGGGCCTCGGTAACGATGGAATCAGTCCCTGTGCCATCAAGGACCAGGGTATAAGCAATGCGCTGCCGCCACTTCTCCTGGTTGAAGATATGGCGCATGCCGCGCAAATCGCCTTCTCCTTCTTCTCCTACATTGCCGATGAACACCAGATCAAAATCGTGCTGGAGCTGGGCATGTGACAGCGCGCCCACCAGGGCCATCATGGCGATCACGCCGGTGGCATTGTCGCTGATGCCGGGACCGTAGAGCTTGTCCCGGTCCTGTGAGACCTGTATGTCGGTCCCGGCGGGAAAGACGGTATCGATATGCGCGGTGATCGCAATCGCCTTCGCCGCCGAAGCCCCAGCGCCGCGAGTTCCCCCTCGGATGCCAACTACATTTCCTACCTTGTCGATTTCAACATCCCGCAACCCAATGGCGCGGAAGCGGTCGCGCAGCCACTCCGCGCGCCGTTGCTCCCCAAAAGGAGGGGCCGGTATTGCGGTCAGCTCCATCTGCTGCTCGCGCAACTCTTTTTCATGCAGACGAAACCATTCAAAGGCCCGGTGGACGCTTCGCATGGAAGCCGCCTGCATCACCCGCTGTTGCGGCGTAACTTCAGGGAGACGAGATGGAGCCATAAAACCCATGTTCTAAGAAGGACCACAAAACATTATCCGCAAGGGCGCCCCTTCCCTGGCGAAGCAATATTGTCGAAGCGCTACGCGAAAAGCGCCTACGCTTCTTTCCCCTCGGCACTGCGGCAGCACTCCAGAATTTCAGCATCGGTCAGGCAGCAGTTGGACTGCTTGGCCCGGAGAAAAATGCGCTCTACCACCTCATCGGTGGCTTGAATGCCTTTGCGCTCAAGCCAGAAGATCACATTGGATTTGCCCGACATGGGACCGATTTCAATGATCTGCTCCAAGCCGAAATCATGCGCCGGCACGCCGGAATAGACGGCATCCGCAAGCCCTGTATCTTTTTTTCTCAAGGCCTTGATAACGGCGGCGGCGTGCACTCCGGTGGCGGTGCGAAAAGCGTCTTCGCCAAATACCGGATAATTCTTCGGTATGGGGACCCCTGTAGCGCGCGAGACCAGTTGGCAATAATCCTTCAGCCGGCTCAGGCCCTGGTCCTTCCAGGGCTCGACTTCCATGAGTTTCAGATTGACCAGCATCTGGTCCATCTGGGTATTGCCGACGCGCTCTCCGATTCCGATGGCGCAGCCGTGAACGCAGTCCGCGCCCGCCGCGAGCGCTGCCAGAGAATTGGCAACGGCGAGGCCGCGATCGCAATGTCCATGCCAGTCCAGGCGGACCCTCTCCCCCGAAGGCCTGATTACCTCCTCCAGCACAAACCGGACCAGCGCCGCGGCGCCTTGCGGGGTCACATGCCCGCAGGTGTCGCACACCACGATAGCGCGCGCGCCGCATTCAATGGCGGTGGTATACAGACGCTTTACCGTTTCGGGATCGCAACGCGTCGTGTCCTCGGTGACATACATGACTTCCAGCCCCAGCGAGCGCGCGTACTTGACCGCCTTTTCGGTGGTGGTGAGCAGAAAGTCGTCGCTCCAGTTTTCCGCATACCGGCGGATCGGACTGGAGCCGATAAACATCGCCACCTCGATCGGCAGTCCGACGCGCTGCGAAATCTCGCCCACCGGACGAATGTCACTTTCATGAGTGCGGGCGGCGCAATTGGCCTTGATCTTCAGCCTGCCGTCGACGATCTCGCGCGCCAGCCGTTCCACGTCCGCTACGGCCCGCGGCCCGGCGCCGGGCAGGCCGAGGTCCAGATGATTAATGCCCAGCGCCTCCATTAAATGGAGGATTTCAATCTTTTCTTCGATCTTTGGGTCCTTCACCGAGGGGGACTGCAAGCCATCACGAAGGGTCTCATCGGTGAGCATCACGCGTCCCGCCGGTTTGAAGCTCGCGCCCGGGAGACGGTTCCAGTCATATATCAGGTTGGAATGCTGTATCGCCAAAGCCCACCTGCCCACATTGTAATGCTGCACTGAAAGTCAGCCTAATTTAATCCAGGTGGCCCTGGCCTGGGCGCATAACTCTCCCGCGGCGTTATAAAGAGCAGCCGCGGCATGAGACTTGCGGCCCTCCCACCCCAGCGGCCAACTCACGATTACGTGCGGCTCCCCAGCTTGTACCGGCGTGATCTGATGAACGGCAAGACGTCCGGTCACCAGCTTGCCCGCCCAGGGGAAGCCTCCGGCAAAGCCGGTTGGACAATCCATCGCGGCCCATACAAATTCCGGCTTCACCGCGCCGTTTGGGTTCGCCAATGAGACATCCGGAGTCCACGGAGCGGCCCATAGCTCTGGGCTGCCCTCCACCTGGCCCGGAAAGATCCTGAGGCCATCGCCAGGTGCGCGCTGAGGCCCACAAACAAAACAGGTGGGAAAAGGATGGTCGCGCAGCCCCGGAGAATTCGCCGCCGCGCCCTCCGCCTGAGGGACGCTCACAGGGGAGCGAAGAGCGAGGTCGATCTGCGCCGGCACGCATTCGAGGATGAGCTGATCGCCATCGAGCAATACCGCCCCGGAGTCCCGCGGCTGGACCACCAGCTCGCGCTCGATAGGGACAGGTTTGCGCAGGGTGCATTCCGCAGTGGTGGAAAGTGTGTTGGCCACCAGCCCCGAGCTGAAGCCTCCATTGCCGCTATCGGGAGGACCACAAAAACGCTTTGCGATGAAAATGCGGGAGGTCGCGGACACTCCTCAAAGCATAGCATTCATCCCGCATTTGATTAATTGCGCAAAATGTTGGCGGTTTCAAAAGCGCCTTCCATCTCGCGATTGTAATTCCGAGGGAGCGAAGCGACGAGGAATCCCTATTGCAGCTTTTCCGTCTGTTATTTAAAAAACCCTCCATCTCTTGTCATCCAGAGCGAGCACGCAGTGCGAGCGAAGGACCCCGAGAGAGTACAGGGCTTAAATGCGGTTACAGGCTTTTCAACGATGAGAGAGCGCAGCGAGCATTCCATTCACGATAGGGATTCCTCGCTACGCTTCGGAATGACAAATCAATTGCGATGAATTATCAATCGCGCTTCCGGCGCTCAACATTTCACGCGATTCAGCATAATGAGGCGATTAAGCGCTCGCGCCGCGGACCTGCATCCAGTTCTTCCGGCGTGATTCGAACTTGGCAATGTCCTCGGAGTGCTGCAGGGTAAGCTCGATATCGTCGAGGCCGTGAATCAGGCAATGACGGCGAAACTCATCCATCTTCACCGGCGCGGTAAATCCATGGCCGTCCTTCACCACCTGCTTTTCCAGATCCAGCGTGATGCGGTAATCGGGGACCTCACGCGAGCGGCGCATCAATTCTTCCACCTTCTCTTCGCTTAAAACAATGGCGGCGGTCCCATTCTTCATGCAGTTGTTGGCGAAGATGTCGGCAAACGAAGGCGCAATCACCACCCGAAAGCCATAATCGTGCAGCGCCCATACCGCATGTTCGCGCGAGGAGCCGCAGCCAAAGTTGCGCCCCGCCAGCAGGACG
>CAYTQA010000017.1:0-18206 GCA_964439495.1 uncultured Terriglobales bacterium
GGAAAAGGCGCAGGCGGCCTTCGCGGAGTTCGTAAAACGCTATCCCAACCATCATCTTGCGGAGGATGCTCAGACCGCCCTGCATGAGCTCGAAGCCCAGGCCCGGCATCCGGGCGTGAAGCAGTCCCCGTTTGCGCCCAAGCTCTCCAAAGGTCCCGAGCTGGCACATGACTCGCAGCATGAAAAAGAAACGCAGGGAAATGAAATAAATAATAAGGATGCAACGGAGGACACGGCCCAATCCCCTGCGGCGGAAGACCATTCCCGTCCAGTGCAGGAGGAAGAGACAGGCAACGCCAGTGTGAAGCCCGTCGTGGCGCATCGGTCAGGATTGCCGCTGGTCACCAGCATTCGGCATTGGTCAACTCCTGACTACACTCGCATCGCGATCGATCTTCAACAGGAGATCAAATACCAGGCGGGCCGCGTGCCATCTCCGGACCGCATCTTCTTCGACCTTTACAACACCAAACTTGCCTCCGAGCTGGCGGGGAAAAGCTTCGATGTGGAGGATGGGTTCCTGCGCAAGATCAGGGTCGCGCAATACAAGCACAACATGACCCGGGTGGTCCTGGAGGTGGATGAGGTTGCCGAATATTCCGCCTTTTTGCTGCCGAACCCCTATCGCCTGATCATCGACATTCATGGCAAGAAGCCGGCTGCGCCGCAAACCCTGCTGGCCAAAGCCGAGACTAAAGAGACGCTCGACAACCCTGGCAAACATCCCCGGATGGAGAGCGCAAATGCCAGCAAACCCGCCGGCAAGACGGAAGATAAATCCTCCTCGAAGCAGGCGGTGGCTGAGAATCATCCCGCCGCTTCCGCTCCGGGAGCTGCGGTGGCAGAGACTCCGCGGACACCACATTCCAATCCAGCCTCCACTGACTCCCATGCTGTCCCTGACGAAGCGGCCAGGGTGACTGCCTCCAGCCAGGAGAGCACAAGCGCCAAGGATGGGAAAGCGCAATCCAACGAGGAAACCGGGCTGGGAGCATCCGAGATCGCATCGCTCAGCCAGAGTCCCGAGGACCATAAGGCGACCCGCAAGCCCACGTCCCGGCCCATTGTGCAGAATGTCTCGCCCCGCGAAACCGCTTCCGCCAATACCGATTTGCCAATGGCCGCCACCCCATCCGAGCGAAACTTTGCGGCAGCCAGCCCATCTCCTTGTGGCACAGCCGCCCGTGACTGTGACTCGACGTCTTCGGCCCCTGGAAAAGGAAAAAGGACTTCCGCAAATAAAAGGCAGCCGCCCGCGCTCATGACTCACGTTGCGCAGCCGACCTCGGATGGAGACCGCTCGCTCATCCGCGCCCTGGGGCTGAAGATTGGAAAGATCGTCGTCGATGCCGGACATGGCGGGCACGATACCGGCACCATCGGTCCCAATGGCCTGCGTGAAAAGGACCTGGTGCTCGATGTCGCCTTGCGGCTGGGCAAATTGCTCGAAAAGAAGCTTGGGGCGGACGTAATCTATACGCGCGATGACGATACCTTTGTCCCGCTGGAGACGCGCACAGCCATCGCCAATCAGAACCAGGCGGACCTCTTCATCTCCATCCATGCCAACTCCAGTTCGGACTCCAACGCGCGCGGAGTGGAGACTTACTACCTGAACTTCACCTCGTCTCCCTCGGCGCTGGAGGTAGCGGCGCGCGAAAACGCGGTCTCGCAAAAATCCATCCATGAGCTGCAGGACCTGGTGAAGAAGATCGCATTGAAAGAGAAGATCGAGGAATCCAGGGAATTTGCCGGCGATGTGGATAAGTCACTGCATGACGGGCTGGCCGCCAGGAGTCCAGGACTGAAGGACCGTGGAGTGAAGAAGGCCCCCTTCATCGTGCTGATTGGGGCCAACATGCCCTCTATCCTCGCCGAGATATCGTTCGTCAGCAACCCCGCCGATGAGCGCAGGCTGAAGACGCCGGAATACCGGCAGAAGATCGCCGAATCTCTCTATCGCGGCGTGGCCAAATACGTCAGCGGCTTAAGCGGGATTAAGGTCGCCAGCGCCTCCACTTCCCCAGCCGGACAGTAAACCTCCCGCAAGAAGCAGTCCCGGTTTCATAATTCCGCATTTTTGGGCCTGATTGAGTCACTCATTTTTGAGTCACCTCCTCGCGGATTGGTGTCTAATAGACATAGAGAACGTCTCTTTTCCTTAATGCGACAAATTTCACAATTCCTGGCCTTTATCTTTCTCTTTGTTGGCTGGTCTTTCGCGGCCCCGACCGGTTCTGTTTTACCCGGCGGCTTTGCTGGCTGGCAGCAGGAGCAGGGCACGCTCCGGCATAGCTCCGATCCCATCAGCGCCGATGCGACCAATGCGCCGGTGCTCAAGGAATACGGATTTTCCGATCTGGATTCGGTCACTTATACGCGCGCAGGCGGCCGCAAGCTCATCATCAAGGCAGCGCGATTCAAGGATGCGACCGGGGCATATGGGGCCTTCACCTTCTATCGCGATCCGCAGATGGTGGGCGAGTCTATCGGCGATAAGGCGGTTTCAGGCGGCAATCGCGTGCTCTTCTTTCGCGGAAATATTCTGATTGACGCTGTCTTCGACCGCGTCACTGCCATGTCCGCCTCGGAGCTGCGCACCCTGGCCTCGATGCTGCCGGCGCCTGAACCGAATCTGGCCCACGTCCCCGACCTGGCGCATTATCTGCCGCAGGCATCGTTGATTGAAAATTCCGTCAAGTACGTTGTGGGTCCAGTCGCATTCGACAAATTGCAGCCCGTGGTCCCCTCATCGGTGGTCGATTTCAAGCGCAGCGCGGAGCTTGCCATTGGAAATTACAAAACCTCCGATGGAACTGGGACGGTGACGCTCCTCTACTGTCCCACTCCGCAAATCGCGGCCAATCAGATGCGCGCCATCGAGCAGCTTCATCCCGCGCAGGGCGATCAGGAACAATTTCAGATCCGGCGAACCGGACCGATCGTCGCCATTGCCTCCGGCCAGATCTCCGCCGCAGAGGCGAAGAGCCTGCTGGCTTCAGTGAATTATGAAGCCGATGTCACCTACAACGAACCCACATTTCTCACGAAACGGGACAACATTGGAAACTTGCTGGTCGCCGCTTTTAGCCTCATTGGTTTCATCCTCTTGTTCGCCCTGGTCCTCGGATTGGGCTTTGGAGGCTTCCGGATCCTGATGAAAAAGATCTATCCGGATAGGGTCTTTGATCGAGAGCAGGACATGGGAATCATAAGCCTAAACCTTAGGGATTAATGGCTTTCAGGCGTCGTAAATAACTGAATCCACAACATTTATTTAAATTCTTAGCACCTCAGTGACAAATAATGTCATTTTTGCACAGCTATTACTGTTTTTGTAAGTGACTGAAAACTAAGGGGATTATTCTCCAAAAAATTCTTGACACCCCCTGCTGTGGCCCATAGTATTTCGCCAGAAAGTTCTGATGGCTTTGCCTCCGTTGGAACTATTCTCCCTTGAAGAGAAAGCCGCCTGAGTTGCCGGGCGGCTTTTTCGTTTTCGTAATCGAGTTGCATCGCGCAAATCCCTTCGATTTTTTTCAGAAAAGCTTCCCGTCAAAGACCATCTCTGCCACCGTCTTCATGTCCGGCGCCTCCACATCGGGCTGAACATTCATCGTCCGGGTCGCGCCTGCGCTCTTTCCCTTGCGGCGATTCACCCAGATATTTTTTATTCCCAAGCGGCGCGTGGGAGCGATGTCATGGAAAAGGCTTTCCGCGATGTGCAGAATTTCTCGCGGCTGCGCCCCGAGTTTCTTCAGCGCCACCTGAAAATTATGAAGAGAAGGCTTATAGCTGCGGGCCTGCTCGGCGGTGATCACGGCGTGAAAGGGGACTTGAAGATGACGCGCTGTATGGAGGAACAGATCATCATCCACATTCGAGATCACGCATAGCTTGTATCGCGATGCCAGAGATTGCAAGGCTGGGACCGTGTCTGGAAATGGCATCCACGCCTTTAAAGACTCGGGCAGCGATTCCTGCTCCTGCCCGGAAGCTGCAAAGCCGAAGCGCTCGCCAAACCCTCTCACCACCTGTCGCAGCACCTCGCGATAAGCTTTGAATTCCCCTGCTTCGGCCCGGCTCTCCAACTCCGCATATAGATCGAGAAGCTGATCGTCAGTAAAGACGCAGTGATGCTTGCGCAGGACAGGACGCAGGGCGTTGAGGATCCCTGTCTCCCAGTCAATCAGCGTACCGTAGCAGTCGAAGGTGAGATATTGCACCTCCGTCAAATCCAGTTCCATGAAATCCTCGGTGGATTTGATGGTATCTCACTTAAAAATTTTCGCCTCTGCCGGCGGTTCCGGCATGGCAGCGCACATTAGCCACACCGGCGCGGTGGTCGCAGTCGGGCGAGGGCGTAATCTATCCGGTGCTGCACGGGTTGTACTTGGGAGAACCGGGAGCCAAATCCAAGCTGTGGTCATGTCAATTTGAGAGATGCCCATCCATTCCTGCCACCTGGAACCAGCTCAGGATTAGCGAGACAATATGATCAGGAGGAACAAAAATGAGTACTGTGAATCCGAATGTCTCCTATACGAAAAAAGACGAGCAGGTCAGCTTCCGCTGCTCCGACGTCGGCCCCAAGGATTGCAATTGGCAGGTACGCGGCAAGAGCGAGGAAGAGATCATGCCCAAAGATTGAGCAACACGGGCGCGAAAAGCACAATCTTCAAATGAACAGCGAGACCCGAAACAAGGTCCACGGCGCCATACATCATCAAGCCGCATAGCCCACAACAGAGCACGGGGTGGCGCAGAACGCCACCCTATATTTTTGGTTTAAATCATAACCAGTCCAGCTTTTTCTCCTGCTTCCCCACCACCTGTAAAAAGAGGGCTTCAAGGCTAGCAAAACTCTGGCCGGCGAATTCCAGCGCTCCGCCCTCCTCATTCATAGTGCCCTGCCAAGCCAATTTACCGGCTTTGATAATGGCCACCTCGTCGCAGAGCCTCTCCACGGTTTCCAGCACATGACTGGTCATGAAGACGGTGCGTCCGTGGGCCACAAACCGTTGCAGCCATTGCTTGAGCATGGCCACGGTGGCAGGATCTAGGCTTTCGAATGGCTCATCCAGAAATAAGATCTCCGGATTGTGGATCACGGCCGCGGCGAATGCCACCTTCTTTCGCATCCCGGTGCTGAACTCCGCCAGGCGCTGCCTGCGCGTATTCGCCAGATCGAAGACTTCCAGCAATTCCATCACCCGGGATTGGGTGGTCCGTTCCTCCAGTCCGAACATGCGCGCCTGAAATGAGAGAAACTCATGCGCGTAAAGCTGATCGAAAAGGGCAAGGCCTTCGGGCATCACACCAATCCGCCGCTTGAGCTCGATCGAATTGGCGGTAAATCTCTCGCCCAGCAGTTCAACCGAGCCGCTGGTGGGCTCAAGGATCCCGGTGATGCACCCGATGGTGGTGCTCTTGCCGGCGCCATTCGGCCCCAGGAACCCAAAGAGACGCCCGGCGGCAATGCTCAAGGAGAGACCGTCAACGGCAGCCGTGTCGCCGAACTTTTTGACCAGCTCCTTCACCACAACTGCCGGGATCGGTTGCGTCATTCAGATTGTGCTCTTTAGAAGATTACTTCTTTGCCCAGGACCGCTCTCCATCTTAGTTGCTGGCCGCGCCCGCGATCGCCTGGACCAGCAGCTCGCGGCGGACTTCCATGCTGCGCGTCATGGCATGAAGTGAAATCCAGTAAAACCCACCGCAACCAGCGGCCACCAGCGGCATGGCCCACCAGTATCGCGCGATCACAACCAGCGGATCGTGCAACAACGCCATGGCGGCAAAGACGCTGCCCAGCGCACTGAAGGTCAGCAGGTTCGCCGGTAGCGACATCTTATTCCCCATCACATTATTAAAGTCCGCCGCACGCGGGGCCAGTATGGAGGTCCAGAGCCCCAGCGCATGAAAGAAGAACAATCCTGCCAGCATGTCCGATATGAGGAAGATGAGCGCGCGATAATCCAACGGCAACTTGAGGGCCAGCAGGCCAAGGGCAAGGACCGAGATCGCTCCAACGCACCCCACCAGCATCGATGCCGCGCTGTGCGCCCGCAAAACCACGTGAAAACGGACCGGCAGCAATGGATAGCGGCGAATGCCCGCGCCATCATAGCCAAACTGGTTCACTGTCATCACCAGCGTACAGACAAAAGCGGCAACGAACAGATAGGCCAGTAATAAACTGAACGACGCGGCCCCGTGCCCCATCCGCGTAAGAAAAAGGAACATGGGGGCGGTGACCAGAAGGTTGTAACGCACGCGATTACAGCGCAGGTGATAGCGCAACGACTTCGCGACCAGAGGCGCGTCGGGGTTTCCGAAGCACCCGGCAACGCGGTCATACCAACCGCGCAGCTCCATCTTTTCCATGCTACGAGCGCGGCGGGCGGACGAGGGCCGCTCCATCGATCGCAGCAGCAGCGCCGCAGCCACTCCCCACAACAGGAGCAACGCCAGGCTTTGCAGGCGAATTTCCGTGGTTGCGCCCATCATCATCGCAGCGGCCGTTCCCGGCGGACTCAACCGGACCACGGCATCGATGGCATTCCATCCTCTGCCTTGGCCGGCGCTCAATAATAAAGGAAGGCCGGTTGCCGAAGCCGCTATAAGCAGCAGGACCAATAGCGGACCGGAGGCGGTTTGCAGGAGCCTGGCAAAGATATTGATAAGGACCGCGGCACACAGATAGGCGACTGCCACGAAAAGAAATACTGCCGGCAGCGCAATCCAGAGCGTAACCAGGTGAAGGACACTGAAGCCGATCACCAGGCCCACGGAAACCGCGGTCGCCAGGGGCCAAACCGGTTCCAGGATTCCCGTCAGATGACGCCCTAGAAATCGCTCCCATGCTCCCATGGGATAGCGGCGCAATGTTGTCTCCGTGAACACCGAGCTCGGACCGACCTCCAGCAGCGTACTGATCACAACGGCATTCACAAAGACCGTGCCCAGAAGCTCCCGCGACAGCAGCTCCGCACGCCCAACCAGTTCAATCGATCTCGCAGCCCCTATCCCGCCTAAAAGCAGAAGAAGCGCCGCCGAGATCCCGATGAAATAAAGCGCAAAGAAGAGAAGGGTTTTCCCGCCGCCGGTGCGGGCATGCGCCCACAACAGCTTGTAGCGCAGTTGGACCAGGAGCTTGAGTTGGCTTAAGAGCATGAATTATGAATCGGCCAGCAATTCCGGAAGATAATCGGCTTTCTCCACCAGCGATCCTATCTCAATTCCCTATCTTGAAACGCAACTCGCTTCACCTTGGCAAGACGCAGGTAGGCAAAGGCGGCGCAATAGCGGACTGTCTCTTTTTTATCGTCCAGCAGCGGAATAAGGTCGTTGCGGACATTCGATTGGTTGCGCAACGCCAGAGCACGTATGGCGGCAGCGCGTACCGGCCATTCCTTATCCTCCAGCGCCTCGCGCAACGCCTTCAACGTTTCTGGTTTCTTGTCCTTCGCCAGAGCCAGCGCGGCCAGGGCGCGGCCGGTCATCTGGTTGTCCTGGGCCATCATGTTTTCAAAGGAGGAAAGGCCCGTGCCCAGTCCGGGGACCGGAGCGAAGCCGATGCCAAGCTTGAACATGTTGGCAAACAGCTCTTTAGGGACCTTCAGCATTCGCAATGCGTTGCGCTTCTCAGTGGTAATGTATCCAGAGCGGGTCTTGGTTTCTCCCTCGAGCACCGAAAGCAGGATGCGCCTCCCCGCCGGATCTCCCAATTGTCCCAGACCTTGGGCAGCGCAGAAGGCCACCTCCGGCACCTCATCCTCAAGCATGTTCCTGAGAAGCTGGAGCGTCCTCTTATTCTTCAGTGAAGTCAGGCTACCGCATGTGGCGAGGCGCACCTGCACATCATGGTCCCGTTGCAACTTTGAGAGGACAGTAATCGCCGCCTGATTGGCCCCACCCAGGCTGGCGGCGACAGCCAGTTCCTTGCGCTTGTCAGGATTGGAGTCTTTCATTGTCCGGTCGATGATCTCCCATGCATATTTTGCCGGGTCCTCGGGCGGCGCTGTCGCCTGTCCCCAGGAGATCGCCGTAGAGAAAAGTGCAAAGAAGACTATTACCGCTTTCATCTTTCCTAAGATTGCCTGCCGTTCCCGAAGCGTGCTTCGCAATTTTGCAATAGGTGCTCTCATTGTGGGATGCGGGAACATTCCTAATGGTTCGTATTGGGTTGAGTGCGGGGCAGAGCTTTCAGGTCACGCCGTCGAAGGACAAACTCGGTGTCCCCAGGTGGTTAACGGCGGCAATCCATATCTCTGGACTGAAGCGATAAAGTTTTGTTTCAATAAAGGCAAGGCGATGGAGTTCGCCTTTAACCGCCAGGCTCCCTGGCTGATGACTCCTACAAAGTTCATCTAAAGGGAACCTTCCACCATGATCGCTTATCTCTGGATTTCAGTGGGCGCAGTTATAGGCGCTTGCGCGCGTTATTTTGTCAGCCGCCTGGCCTCCAAGTTACTCTCGCCCGACTTCCCCTATGGAACGCTCCTCATCAACGTCAGCGGGAGCTTTATCCTGGGTTGGTTCATGATATGGACGACCGAGCGCGTACTGGCCGATGTACGCTGGCGCCTGTTGATTGCAGTGGGCTTCTGCGGGTCGTACACCACCATGTCCAGTTATGCCTTTGAGACCTTCGCCAATTTCGAGCAGGGACACTGGTTTATCCCGATCCTCAATATACTTTCCAACAATGTGCTATGCCTGCTGGCGGTGGTTGCCGGCGCGGCGATTGCGCGGGCAGTTTAAGAGAGGAGTAGAATGCCGCCTGTGGCCGTACAGATCACAATCTATTTGACCGAAGGCGACGAATATCAGCGGCGCCCCGCCCATATTCAGGTCCTCAACTACCTGCGCCAGGAGGGCTTCATTGGCCGTAGCCGGGTAAAGACCAGCACCCTGGTGGATGCCGGCGGCAAGCTTCCGCTGCTGATCATCTTTGTGGACAAGGAAGAGCACATCGAGCGCGTGCTGCCGAAGCTGCGCGAGATGCTGACCAATCGCCTGATCGTTCGCGAGAACGTGGTGGTGGAGCAAGGAAGTCTCGACTAAATCCTCCCTATGGCATCCCCCAACTCTGTAGATATTCTGGCAATTGCCGCGCACCGCGATGACGTGGAACAGACCTGCGGGGGTACGCTGCTCAAAATGGCGCAGATGGGGCGCTCGACCGGCATCCTCGACCTCACGCGCGGCGAAATGGGGACCCGCGGTTCGGCGCGGGAGCGGGAAGAGGAAGCCAATGAAGCTGCCCGGATTTTAAAGGTAAGCTGGCGGCGGGCCCTCGATATCCCCGATGGTCGGGTGGAAAATACCTGGCCCAACCGGCTGAAAATTGCCGCGGTGCTTCGTGCCCTGCGTCCGCGCGTGGTGATACTCCCTTACTGGAAGGGACGCCATCCCGACCACTACACCACCGCCACCCTCGGATATGAAGCCTGCTTCATTGCCGGGCTCAAGAAGCTGGAGATCGCCGAGGCGCTCCAGCGGGAAGGCCTGGACGCGGGACAGGCGCCTGAGGCGGCGCCGCATCGTCCTTATAAGGTGGTCTATGCGAGCCTCTATTATGATGTGCGGCCAACCTTCGTAGTGGACATCAGCGAGCAGTTTGAAGCCCGCTTCGAATCGCTGATGGCATACAAATCGCAGTTCTCCGACCAGGAGGCCGGGAAAGACATCTTCCCCGCCCATGATGAAATCCGCGACCGCATTCATTCCATGGCGCGTTTCTACGGAATGCTGGCTGGAGTGAAATACGCCGAGCCCTTCGTGCAGAAGGAAGTCGGATTAGTGGACGACCTGCTGGCCATCCCCGTGAAATCGCTCTGATTTTGGGGAAGTTTAGCTCTTCACCGCGACCGCTACCCCATCGCGCAGCGGAATGATGGTGGTAAAAAAGTTCTTCCTCTCATACAGCAGGCGATTGTGCTCCAGGATGGCCCTGGTCTTCTCGTCTGTATTTTCCTGGGGGCGGCCGACCTTCCCGCTCCAGAGCGCATTGTCGGCGACGTAGAGCCCGCCCTTGCGAACTTTGTCCGCCGCCATGCGAAAGGCCTGGGGATATTGCGGCTTATCAATGTCATTGAAAATGATGTCGAATTCGCCCTTCTGCTCGGAGAGGACCTCGATTGCGTCTCCGGTTTCGATCTGCACCCGGTCAAGCACCCCGGCGCGATGCAGGCCCTCCTTGGCGCGCGCGGCATTCTTCCGGTCGCCATCGGTGTATATCACCTTTCCGCCTTCGCCCACCGCCATCGCCCACCATAAAGTGGAATATCCTATGGCGGAGCCCATCTCGAAAATCCGCTTCGCTCCCGCAATCGTGGCCAGCTGAAAAAGAAAACGCCCGACCAGGGGACCCACGATCGGGACCTTATGCTCGGCCGCGTAGCCCTCCATCTCGCGCAACACTGCTTGCCGTTCCGGAATGATGCCGTAGAGATAGTCCTCCACATCGGACTGAATGATGCCGCGCATCTGCCACGTAGGAGAAGTAGACATAAGGTCAGCTCAGCGTCTTGCCGGGAGTCATCTCGCAAACTTCAGTTTCAAGCTCCTCCACCAGGCGCTTCAGGTCCCTGGGCGTTCCGGTCAGCATCGGAAATGTATTGAAGTGCATGGGAATCACAACCTTGGCCTTGAGCAGCTTGCAGGCATACGCGGCTTCACGCGGTGACATGGTGAAATGGTCGCCGATGGGCAGCATGACGATCTCCGGAGCATAGAGCTCATGGATGATATGCATATCGCCGAATACATTGGTATCGCCGGCATGGTAGATCTTGAGCCCATTCTGGAACTCGATCACGTATCCACACGGCTCGCCGCCATAGATGATCTGTCCATTGTCCTCGATTCCGCAGGAGTGGTCGGCATGGACCATGGTGACTTTTATGTCATCCACCTGCTGAGTGCCGCCCTTGTTCATGGGAGAGATCTGTTTAGCGCCCTTCTTCTGCAGCCACAGGCAAAGCTCATAGACGCCGACCACCTTCGGATTGTGCTTCTTCGCCAATTCCACCGCATCGCCGATGTGGTCTCCGTGGCCGTGGGTGCAAAGCATGACGTCGATTTTATCGAGCTTCTTGTTCTTCTCCGGGCACATGGGATTGTTCATTACCCATGGATCGACGATCACCGATTTTCCACCCGGAGTTTGAATGTGGAAAGTCGCATGGCCAAGCCAGGTCAGCTTTACGCCTCTTAAATTAAGCATTGGATCTCCCTCTATCTGCCCGAAGTTCTTCAATCAGGATTTCTGCCATGCTCCCCAGCCGCCGGCCAGCGAGATTACATTCCTGAATCCCATTTTCTTCAACATCCATGCGGCCAGCGCGGAGCGGCTTCCGCCGCCGCAGTAAAGCACGAGTTTGCGCTCTTTATCGGCGGTGACCTTATCGATATCGCGCTCGAGAATGCCCCGCGCGAGATGGACGGCGCCGGGAATGCCGCCGCGCTGCACCTCATCGGGCTCTCGAACATCGATTAGATCGAAATCCTCACCGCTTTGCTGCATCCTTTTGAGCGTTGGGACATCAATTTCCTGAATTTCCTTTTTGGCTTCATTGCAGAGTTGCTGAAATTCCGGCAGGGACATTACGTGGATACCTCCGCGACGGGAATTAAAGAGCATTGTAAGCAAGCCGAAACAAAAGTCGCAAACGCCGGAGATTTAGTCCACAATATTGTATGGCTGCCCCAACCAGATCAGCCGGATTGACCCTCTTTCTCTCCGAGGAGCAGATTGCCGCGCGGGTAAAGCAGTTGGGCGAGCAAATCACCGCGGATTTTGCCGGAGAGAAGGTCATTCTCATCGGCGTGCTCAAGGGCGCCACCATCTTCCTCTCCGATCTGGCGCGGAGCATCCAACTCGATGTCACCTTCGATTTTCTTGCCACCTCCAGCTATGGCAGGGGCCATCGGCAGAGCGGCGAAGTCCGCCTGATCAAGGACGTGGACCACTCGGTGGAGGGGCGCAACGTGATTCTCGTGGAAGACATTCTCGATACCGGCATCACTCTTACTTATCTGCGGCGATTGCTGCTCTCGCATCATCCCAAAAGTTTCAAGATCGCCGCATTGCTGGACAAACCGTCGCGCCGCATCCAGAAGATCGAGGGCGATTACATCGGCTTCACCATTCCCAATAAATTCGTGGTGGGATACGGTCTCGATTATGCGGAGCGCTACCGCAATCTGACCGGCATTTACACCATGCCGGAAGACATGCTGGAGGAATAAGCGGGCGGTAACGCGGTGGTAAAATGGTTCCATCACGATGCATCTAAGCGGCGAACTTGCTGAAGCGAGTAAGACGGCGGGCGAAGCACAAAGTGACTGGCGCTTTGTAGCTTCAATGATTGACCACACCCTGCTCATCCCTGAAGCTTCCCGATCACAGGTGGAACGACTTTGCGAAGAGGCGATGCGATATGGCTTCGCCACCGTCTTCGTGAATCCCTGTTATGCGGCACTGGCCGCGTCCCTGGTCCGCGGGAGCAGCGTGAAAGTCGGGGTCCCGATCGGATTTCCCCTGGGCGCATCCCTGACCTGCACCAAGCGGCAGGAGGCCCTGGATTCGCTCCGCGTGGGCGCGCGGGAGCTGGACATGGTCATGAACATAGGCGCGCTCAAGTCCGGGGACCGCAACCTCGTCATGGCCGATATACAGGGCGTGGCCGAGGTGGCGCACAACGCGGGCGCAACCCTGAAGGTCGTCCTTGAAACCTCTCTCCTGACGCTGGATGAGAAAATCATCGCCTGTGAGCTCTCGCTCAAGAGTGGGGCCGATTTTGTAAAGACCAGCACCGGCTTTAGCGCGGGAGGAGCGACCATCGAAGATGTCGCCCTGATGCGCGGGGTCGTGGGCAATCGCGCCGGGGTCAAGGCCTCGGGCGGGCTCCGCGGCGCCCACGACGTTCTGGCGATGATTCATGCGGGGGCGAACCGCATCGGTACCAGCGCGGGAATCGCCATCGTCCACGAGCTCGGCGCGCCTGCGTTATAAATCACCGCTCCCAATCCTCCAATCCTCGCTGCTATCATGAGAAGGCAAGTTTGAGGAAGAAACTGTTCTGTTCACCATGGCATATGCAAGTCCAAAACAGCCGGTCCAGTTCTATGGCGGAGGGGTAAATCTGCCATGACCTCTCCTGCCCTTCCCCAGGAAACACCTGCCCATAAAGTAGAAACTTTTTTACTGGATGTAGCCGACGCCCTCAATACCACGCTCGATCTCGATACCCTGATGCAGCGCATCGCCGAGATGGTCCGGGAGGTCATCTCCTATGAAATATTCGCGATTCTGCTGCTCAATGAACGCACCCAGGAGATGCACATGCGTTTTCAGATCGGGCATTCTCCCGAGGCGGAGCGCATTCGCGTCAAGGTAGGACAGGGCGTGACTGGGCGCGCGCTGCAGGAGCGCAGCTCCATCCTGGTGAGCGACGTCGCCCGCGAACCCAATTACATCAATGCGCATCCGGGGGTCCGCTCCGAGCTGGCCGTTCCCATGGTCTCCAAGAACCGCGTGATCGGCGTCATCGATCTTCAGTCGAGGGAGCTCGGGTATTTTACCGAAGAACACCGCCGTATTCTCATGCTGGTGGCCTCGCGTGTCGCCATCGCGGTGGAAAATGCCCGGCTTTACACGCGGCTCTCGCGCCAGGCGCAAACCTTGACCGTGCTGAACGAGATCAGCCGCGAGCTCACATCGATTTTGAACCTGGACCAGTTGCTCAAGCGCATTGGCGACCTGCTGCTGCGCGTGATCGATTATCAGATGTTCTCAATCCTGTTGCTCGATCCGCGAGACAACGTCCTGTACCATCGCTTTTCGGTCCGCTTCCGCGAAAATGTGCAGCTCAAGGAAAAGATCAATGTGGGTACCGGGCTGGTGGGATATGCCGCACAGCATGGCAAGGCGGTCCTGGCCCCGGACGTCTCCAAGGACAACCGCTATATCATGATGAACCCGGAGACCCGCTCCGAGCTTTGCGTGCCGCTGATTTACAAGGACACCGTGATTGGGGTGCTCGACCTGGAACACACGCGCCGCAATTACTTCACCGAAGACCACGTGAAGACGATGAACACCCTGGCGGCGCAAATCGCCATCGCCATCGAAAATGCCCGCCTGTATGAGCGCATCGCACGCGAGGAGCGCAGGCTGGAGCGGGACCTGGAAATGGCCCGCGAGTTGCAGTTCCGGCTGCTTCCGGAGCATTTCCCTTATCTAACCTCCGCCGAGATTGCCGCCAAATCGCTCCAGGCCCTGGCCATCGGCGGGGACTTTTATGATGTGTTGCCCTACGTGGGAGGGCGCACCGGCATCGCGCTGGGCGATGTAAGCGGCAAGGGCGCGCCGGCCGCGCTCTATGCGGCGCTGGTCAGCGGGATCCTGCGCTCCAAGGCGACCATGCAGCCCATGCCGGCGCAGATGCTGACCGCGATCAATATCTCGTTAAACGAGCGCAGGATCGCCGCTCAATATGTCTCTGTGCTCTATGCCGTATGGGACGGCGTGCAGCGGGTGATGCGGATCTCCAATTCCGGCGCTCCGCGCCCGATCTTCTGCCGCGGCAACACCATCGAGATGGTCCAGGCCACCGGCCTTCCGCTCGGACTTTTTGAAGATGCGCAGTATGACGAGATCGCAATCTCCGCCTTGCCCGGCGATGTATTCGTCTTCTTCAGCGACGGCATTGTGGACGCCGTCTCTCCTCAGGAGGAGCAGTTTGGGCGCGCGCGCGTGGAGCAGACCGTCGCCCGGGTAAGCCATGCATCCGCGGCGGAGATTGTGGACGCGCTCTTCCGTGCCATTGACGAGCATTCCCAGGGACGCGCCTCATTCGACGATGAAACCGTGGTGGCATTGAAAATCATGGAAGACGGGCAGGCTGCCTCTGTCGCCAGCAAGCCCAAACGGCCCCCGAAATCCTGACCATCTCCCAAAAGAAGGAATAACTTTTGAATCGCAAGAAAACAAACCGCGGGGACCGCCCTTTTCATTACCTTTCCAGCCAGCGCGGGAGCGCGCATTCGCAATTGCATTGCGATGAAGTCCCTCTCTCCAGCCTCGCGGAAAAATTCGGCACTCCACTCTACGTCTATTCGGCGCGTTTTATACGCGAGCGTTACGCCGCCTTCGATAAGGCGTTCCAAAAGGCGCCGCATACCATCTGTTACGCGGTCAAAGCCAATTCAAACCTCTCCATCCTGCGCATGCTGGCGCGCATGGGCTCGGGCTTCGATATCGTCTCGGCCGGCGAACTCGAACGCGTGCGTCGCGCCCATGCCGCCGCAGTCCGTCGCGTGGTCTTCTCCGGAGTGGGAAAGACCGCGCCCGAGATTGATCGGGCCATCCAGTCCAACCTCCTGCTCTTTAATGTTGAGAGTGAAGGCGAACTGCAGCTGCTCGCGGAGCGCGCCGCAAAATTAAAAAAGAAGGTCCGGTTTGCTCTGCGCGTCAATCCCGATGTCTTCGCCGAGACCCATCCGTATATCTCCACCGGGCTGCGTGAGCATAAATTTGGCATCGACATCCAGCGCGCCCCAGAGATCTATTGCCAGGCCGCCCACAATCAATATCTGGAGATCGCCGGCGTCAGCGTCCATATCGGCTCGCAGATCACCAGCGTGGAGCCTTTTGCCGCCGCCATGCAGCGCGTCGCTGAGCTTATCGGCCAGCTTTCCCGGGCAGGACATAAGATTAAGTATGTAGACGCCGGGGGAGGACTGGGAATTCCCTATCAGAAAGATGCTCAGTTCGATTTTCACCAGCGCATCGGGCAGTATGCAGAGGCGATCGCTTCGGCGCTGCGCCCTCTGAACGTCCACATATTGCTCGAACCCGGACGGGCGATCGTCGGTCCAGCCGGCGCTTTGCTGACGCGGGTCTTATATACCAAGCAAAATGGCGGCAAACGGTTCCTGATCGTGGATGCGGCCATGAATGACCTGATCCGTCCCTCCCTTTACAAGGCACATCATGAAATCGTTGGGGTGGAGCGGAGCAACGACAGCGGCTCCGCAAAATTCGATGTAGTGGGGCCGGTATGCGAAACCGGAGATTTCTTTGCCCGCGACCGCGAACTGCCCGAGATGAAGGATGGCGATCTGGTTGCGATTCTGGACACGGGAGCTTATGGCTTGTCCCTTAGCTCCAATTACAACTCCCGCCCTCGTCCGGCGGAGGTCCTGGTGGATGGCCGCAAGACAAAGCTGGTACGAAAGCGCGAGACGATGGAATATTTGCTTAAGCCGGAACTTTGATTTCGCTCTGGCTGGCTCCCTTTAGGCCTCTTCGACCCTAGCCGAATAAGGCTAAAAACCGGGCCAAAGCGCTCGAAATCGGCTCCATGAGGGACGTTTGGGACAATTCGTCTCTTGTGGTACGTTTTGCCTAAGGCTAAAACCCTAATTATTCTGAAAATATTTGCATTTATGGGTTGTTTTCCACAGGCAATCTCCTTAAAATCATAAGTTTTTAGGGGCAATACGGGAGCGGTCTGAGGGAACCAACTTTTTTCCCACGTTCCATCAAAGGCTTGCATCCTCTGGTTGGCCCGATAATCCAATAAGTAGTCATAAATTACGGGTAAGGCGGAAATCATAAATATGGCAAAGCGTCGTGGAAATCCAAACTGGGGGAAACCGGAGCCGATTGGACCGGTAATCCCTGTGGTGACCTCATTTGAGCAAGCGGTAAAGGAGTTCAAACTTCAGCCGGATCAGTACATCCGCTCGACCAGGCTGCGCGAATGGGCCCGTCGGAACAAGAACTCGAAGTACATTCCTGAGCCACTGCTCGAAGCCTGGGGCTTTGAGATTGAATCCACATTGTAAGTAGTTGAAATTAATTACAAAAAGCCGCCTCGAATGGCGGCTTTTTAATTTGCATCTAAGCACGGCATGCACGCCATGAGCTTCGACCATAATCAGATGCTGGCAATGCTGGTGGCAGCGAGTTTTGCCGCCGGCCTCAACGTCTATGCCACGGTCGCGACTCTAGGCCTGCTGGGCCATGCAGGTGTCCTCGCGCTGCCATCGAACCTGCATCTGCTCGAGAACTGGTGGGTCATCGCTGCGGCTCTTGTCCTGTTCCTGATTGAGTTTGTGGGCGACAAGATTCCCGCCTTCGATCTTGTCTGGAATGCGTTGCACACGTTCATTCGCGTGCCAATTGCTGCCCTGATTGCCTATCAGGCCACGGCGCAGCTCTCCCCTTCCGCCCAGATGCTCAGCACCCTGCTCGGAGGCACGATTGCGCTGGTAGCGCATGGCAGCAAAACCGCGGTGCGGGCGGCGGTGACGCCTTCTCCGGAACCGATTTCGAATATCGCCCTCAGCATGGGAGAGGACGCCACCGCCATCGGTCTCACCTGGTTTGCCACCCGGCACCCGATGTGGGCGGCGGGCATCACCATCGTCCTTCTGATTACGGCAATACTCTTGGTCCGAGTGCTCTGGCGGGCCATGAAACGGCTCTTCACTCGCGCCCGTCTGTCGCTTGATCCGTCCGCAAGCGGAGCCCAACCAATTCAGGGTCCGGTCAGCGCTGGTTCCAGGCGCACTTGACCATTTTTCTCCCGGCATGACACAGTGTTTGGTTCCGCGCTGCCGTCAAAAGATTGCTTAGGAGCTTCCGAAATTCACACATGATGCGTTTCATTCCAAAAGATTCAAAGTTCATTGAGATGTTCTCCGAGATGGCGAACAACCTGACGGATGGCGCCAGATTGTTAAAACAAATCCTGCAGGACATGCACAATATCGAGCCCCGGGTCCAGCAGCTCAAGGACATTGAGCATCGCGGGGACGATATGACGCACAACCTCCTCACCCGCCTGAACCAGACCTTCATCACGCCATTCGACCGCGAGGACATTTATAAGCTCGCCTCGTCCCTCGATGACGTGCTGGATTATGTCTACGCGGCGGGAGAACGGCTGGTGATGTATAAAATCACAGGAGTTTCCAGGGCCGCTTCGGAGCTTGCGGAGTTGATCATCCAGCAGGGAGAGCAGCTTTCCAAAGCCGTATTGCTGCTGGAAAAACATGACCGCGCCCTGCAGGCCTGCGTTGAAATCAACCGGCTGGAGAACGAAGCCGACCGTATAGCCCGCGGCGCGCTCGCCCATTTGTTCGATAACGAGAAGGACCCCATCAACCTGATCAAGCAAAAAGAG
>CAYTQA010000018.1:0-17996 GCA_964439495.1 uncultured Terriglobales bacterium
TACAAATGAGGTTCGGCGAACTGTCGCGCGCGCCTCTCAAGCTGCTGCGGCTGCATTTAGAAGGCGATTCGGCGGAATGCGACTGGATGGCCCGCCCTCCAGATCTATGGGATGACGACTTGTCGAGCGAGGCGCGCGAGCGCAACGCTTCATTGCAGGCGCTGGAAGATGCTATCGCGGTGCGCGGGCTGCTGCTTCACGTGCTTCCGGATATTCAGTCCGCTATGGTCCGGGTCTATCGCCAGATAAAGGAAGAACCGGCGGAGCTGATGATGACCGGAACTATCGCCTGGGAAGACGAGGTCACAGTGAGGGTGCTCTCTGTGGCCATGAGGGCAAAATTATTTGGCTTCCGGTTTTTGATGGATAACGGAATACTGCAGCCGCTGCAATCATCTTGAAGTTGCTTACCAAACGAAAAAGGCGATCATTGAGTGATCGCCTTTCTGTGCCTTGCAGCAAAATTTAGAGAGCGCGTACGTTCTCAGCCTGAAGACCCTTGGGGCCCTTGGTCACGTTGAATTCAACCTGCTGACCTTCTTCGAGGCTGCGATAGCCGTTGGACTGAATCGCGGTGTGATGCACGAAAACATCTTCCCCGCTCTGACGGCTGATAAAGCCAAATCCCTTGGTGTTGAGATTTCTTGAGGGCAGGGACTGGCTTTTAACAAAGGCGAGGACTGCTCACAACAACTTCGGATCTCACGTACAAACAAAGTATACCATGGCCCAGGATTTGTGCAGACGATTTATTTCCCGTTTCTTTCTCCAAACAGTAACCCACGGCTTTACAGTATCTTACAAGCGATTGATGACGGAGGCGAAATAGGCCGCGCCGAAGCCGTTATCGATATTCACCACGGCGGTATTAGGCGAGCAGGAGTTCAACATTCCCAGCAAGGCGGCCATCCCATGAAAGGAGGCCCCATATCCCACGCTGGTTGGCACCGAGATTACCGGGGCGGCAACCAACCCGGCCACTACACTGGGGAGCGCGCCTTCCATTCCCGCGCATACTATAAGGACGTGCGCCCGGTCGAGTAACCCGCGATGTGACAACAGACGGTGCAGCCCGGCCACGCCCACATCGTTCAGGCACTCCACTTCATTTCCCATGAGCTCGGCGGTGACCGCCGCCTCTTCGGCGACCGGCATGTCGCTGGTGCCGGCGCAGAGCACGGCGATGAGGCCTCGTCCGCGCTGAGTGCGGTCGCGGCGCAGGACAATGCATCCCGAGGCAGGATAAAACTCGGCCTCCGGAACCCGCCGCTTCACCGCCTCATATTTTTCACTGGTGGCGCGCGTCGCCAGAACGTTGTTGCCCTTGGCCGCCATGGCGGAGAAGATCTCCGCCACCTGCTCGGCCGTCTTGCCCGCGGCGTAGATCACCTCCGGCATGCCCACGCGCAGAGGACGATGATGGTCTACCTTGGCGAATCCCAGGTCTTCAAATGGAAGATGCCGCAATTGCGCCAGGGCCTGATCGGTGGTGATCCGGCCCTCTTGTACCTCTTCGAGCAGCTTGCGCAGAAATTCAGGATTCATATCAGGCGATTTTGGGACCGGCCTTCTCCTGCTGCTCCAGGTAAACGCGAATGGCCTCCTGCTGTACCTGTTTCAGCGGGAGAGCGTTGGCTTCGGCGATGCGGCGGCAATCCTCGTATTCCGGAGCAAAGTTGGTTGTGCTCCCATTCCGGCCGGCCACCTTAAGGCGGACTTCGCCCCAGGGCGTGCGCACCGCAACCATGCTGCGGGCGAGGGTGGCGCGGCGCTCCTCGCGCATGCGGATGCCCAGCGTGCTGGTCTCGCGAAAGAGCAGATCGCGCAGGCGGCGGGAATTTTCGGCCTTGCAGATCACCGTCAATAACGCTCCGGGACGGTTCTTCTTCATCTGCACGGCGGTGCTGAAAAAGTCGAGCGCGCCTTCCGCCAGCGCCCGCTCGGCCACGTACCCGATTACCTGGGGGCTGATGTCGTCGAGCTGCGTCTCCAGGATGTTGACGGTTTCGTAGGAATCCGGTGAAGAGGTCTCGCGTTCTTCGAGTTGCGCCACTTCTCCCACAGTGAGCCGGAGCACGTTGGGTCTTCCCGTGGGGTTGCGCGTGCCCGCGCCATACCCAACGGATTGGACCCGCAACGCGGGAAAAGAGGTAAAGCCGCATTGCAGGGCGCGGACAATCGCGGCGCCGGTGGGAGTGACGAGCTCGCTTTGAATGCCGGAGGAGTAGACGGGTACGTCCTTGAGCAGCTCCAGAGTGGCCGGGGCGGGAACAGGGAAGACGCCATGCGCGCAATGGACCGTGCCGCCGCCGATATCCAGGGGCGAGCAGATCCATTGCTCCACGCCCAGCAGATGGCAGCCCACGGCCGCGCCCACGATGTCCACAATGGTGTCCACCGCGCCTACCTCATGGAAGTGGATTTGTTCCACCGGGACGTTATGGATATGCGCCTCGGCATCACCTAGCAGCTCGAAGGCGCGAATGGCCGTCTGTTTCGCCGCCGGCGGAAGCTCCGCTTTCTGGATCAGCTCACGGATCGCGGAGAGCGAGCGTCCATGAGAATGCTTATGCGCATGTGCGTGGTCCTCCGCCTGATGCGAATGCTCCCCGACTCCATGGCTGGGATGGCTGTGCTCATGCGAATGAGAGTGGTCCCCGGAACCATGCTGATGGCTATGGTCACCGTGCTCCGGCGCGTGTTCAGGAGGGTGATGATCATGGGCATGGCTGTGAGCATGATCATGATGGGCGCTATCGGCGGCATGGCCGGCGACCAGCACGTCAATTTTGCTGGCGCTGATCCCGCTGCGGTCCACCCGCGAAAGTTTCAACTCGGCCTCCAGGCCAAGCGCGGCGATGTTCTTCCGCAGCAGCTCGAAGCTGACACCCGCATCCACCAGAGCGCCCAGAAACATATCGCCGCTGATGCCGGAGAAACATTCGAGATAACCAATGCGCATAAAAAATAACCTTTGTAGTCCAACCGCAGGGAGGATCCTCAAATCACCCGGCGCGTCCGATGGAGGCAATGGGCAGCACCGCGTTCATGGAGCCGGAGCGATATCCTTCACAATCCAGGGTGACGTATTGAAAGCCGAGCTTCTTGAAGATCGCAACCATCCGGTTGGCCATGTCGAGCGAGAAGGCACGCGCCATCTCGTCAGGGGCGATCTCAATGCGCACAATCTCCCCGTGGTGGCGCACGCGAAACTGGCGAAAGCCAAGCTGCCGCAGCGCCTCTTCTCCCTGTTCGACCGCCTCCAATGCCTCGCGTGTGACCGCGCGTCCATATTCAATACGTGAGGAAAGGCAGGCGGATGCCGGCTTGTTCCACAGGCGCAGCCCGGCACGGCGTGCCAGCTCACGGAGCTCCGCTTTCGTAAGTTCCGCATCCACCAGAGGCGCGACTACTCCGTGCAGGCTGGCAGCCTGCTGCCCCGGACGAAAGTCGCCGCGATCGTCAAGGTTCATGCCGTAGGCGATATGCGCGAATCCCAGCTTTTGCCGGCGCTCCTCCATCACATCGAAGAGCTCATCCTTGCAGTGAAAGCAGCGGCTGGAATCGTTGCGCGCGTAGTCGGCGCGGTCAAGCTCATTGGTCTGGATCACCTGCAGCGGGATCCCGCACTCCTCGGCGAAGGCGACGGCGTCCCGCATTTGGCTGCGCGCCAGACTGGGGGAATCGGCGAGCACGGCGATCATGCGTGGGCCCAGCGCCCGATGCGCGGCCCAGGCCAGATATGCCGAGTCCACCCCGCCGGAGTAGGCCACCATAACACTGCCCAAGTTGCGCAGACGGTCTTCAAGGACCTGCTGTTTCGCTATTGCGGCATCGAGGATTTGTTCCGTTTGCTCCATCCAGTTCACGCGCCCAGTGAGGGCAGTATCGAGGATACTCCGAATAAGAAAAGAAGACCGACGGCAAAGCTGTAGGCCGCGGTCAATCCGGTAAATACGCGCATCAGCGACGGCATGGTCTTTCCCATGCGGAAGATGCCGGCGGACGAGGCGGTCATGATAGTGTTCATCGCCAGCAGGCCGACGAGGAACATCATAAGCCCCAGAAAGCCCTTGCTGGCCCCACCCAGATTTGCCGCCAGCAGGAAGAGAAGGAGCTGGCTTGGGGTCTCCGCGCCGATGCCGTGAATGATGCCGACGGCAAACACCGACCTGCGATCATAGTCCCAGCGAAAGCGCTCCGGACGAGGGATCTCTTCTCCGCCGAAAAATGAGCGCGATTTCCAGTGGAGCCATTGCCATCCCGAGATCAGCAGGGCGATGCGGGAGGGGGGAAGGTGGGTGTGCTTCCCGTTGAAGAGGCTGCCCAAAACATAGATGGCCAGCACCACCAGCGTGCCTCCCACCAGCCATTCGGCAAAGCGGTCTACACCGTGCGGCAATGAAAGCTGGAAGAAGATGACCGCCGATCCCAGCGCGGCCACCGTGGCGGCGTGGCCCAGGGCATAAAGGAGTCCCAGGCGCATGGCCCGGCGCGTGGAGATCTGCACGCTGGTGATGTCCGAGATCGCCGCGATGTGGTCGTAGTCGAAGCCGTGGCGTAATCCAAGCACACCGGCGGAGAGTAAAGCCAGGTTCAGGGGGAGGGCCATCTTAAAAATCTCCGGTCCATTTTAAGCTGCAAGCTTATCCCAGCCATTGGGGATTGTGATAGGTGCCGTCAAAGGTGTGACTCGTTTTATATAACTCGAATTGGCCCTTGCTGGCCACACTCGCGGTCTTCGACAGCAAGGCAGCGCGCTGCTCCCGGTTTAATGGACGGAAGTCGCGACCCACCTGGAGCGCCTGCTTCAGAACGTCCATGGAATCGCAGCCGGTGATGACCACGCTGGTGGGCAGGCTCAAGGCATAGGTCAGGCACTCCACCGGAGTGACCGCCTTGCTCTTGAGGATCACGCCGCTTCCCATCGGCTTCATGCCCAGCACCCCGATATTTTTCTGCAGCAGCATGGGGAGGACGATTTTCTCGAAGCTGTCAAAATGCGCGTCCATCACATTCAGCGGCATCTGCACGGTATCGAAGACGAAGTTATGTATGGCCGCGGTTTCGAGCATCTTGCGATGGATCTCCGGGCTCTTGTGCCCGGTAAACCCGATATACCGCACCTTGCCCGCCTGCTTTGCCTTCAACACCGCCTCCAGCGCCCCGCCCGCGGCAAAGACGCGCTCCGGATCGCCCATGCGGATGATCTCATGGAATTGCAGCAGGTCGAGATGGTCGGTTTGCAGGCGGCGCAGGGATTCTTCGAGCTGCTGGGTCGCGGCCTGTCCGCTGCGGCCATCGATCTTCGTCATCAGAAAGGCCTTCTGCCGGTAGCCATCGCGCAGGGCCTTTCCCATTCGGACCTCGCTTTGGCCGTCATTGTAGTCCCAGCAGTTGTCGAGAAAATTAATGCCCTGGTCCAGCGCGGCGCGAACAATGCCAATGCTCTCGTTTTCATGGGACTGTATGCCGATGTGGTATCCGCCCAGCCCGATTTGCGAAACTTTCTCGCCGGTGCGGCCCAGCGTGCGGCGCGGGACCTCACCCGAGTTATTCTGGCCCCACAGCTTGCCGCCCAACGTGGAGGCAAAGCTTGTGGCAACGGTCCCCTTGAGAAAGTCCCGACGTTTCATATCCATCCCCTTTCGCTGCCATTAAAAATATATGGATGTGCTGAAGATGAGAAGTGGACCATGTAAGTTGTCCAATTTTTCGGTGTGCCTGGCCCGTAAAAGACCAACCATTCCAGCTTTACCGCTGGGGATTAAAGACGCCTGCTCATAATTTTGTGGTCCAGAGTCGCCGCGCGAGGAGAGCGTGCGAGCGGAGCCCAAGCGAAGGACCCCGAGGCTGCTTCGTCCATCATTGTAGCCTCAATCCTTCCACCGGAAACACCGGCGCTTTCCGACTCTTTACTCGTCCTTTACTCGTCTTTGAGGAATTCTTCTCTCGAAAGCGGGGCGGAAGCCTGGTTGAAGTCCTCTCGCTCATTTTTGCTCTTGGGGAGCTTGGCGCGCATTTCCTTGGCTTTCCTGGTAACTTCGGCGAATCGTCCGGTGGGCTCGGATTCAGGCTTTTTCTTTTCCATGGCACTAGCATTACACAAATAAAGGGGCAAAGCGAGGGGGACGGAGTTAAAACTTACTTACTACCGGGAAAGGAGCTTTGTCCGCAGGTCTTTTATTTCAGCCCAAACCGGCTCAGGGAAAGTTCATACATAAATCCATAGGCTGCATTCGTCTGCTGAATTCTTAAGTTCCGCGCAACTCGGGCCGGAGTCGCGGGTTCTAACATGAGCAGAATTTCGAAGGGGTGGGCCCGTGGACTGTTCATTCAGACCCCGCTTTATATTTCTTTCTCTTGCTTCCAGCTTTATCGCTCTTTTAATCGCGGCCTGCGGCGGAGGCGCTAAAGGAACGTCCTCGTCAGGCACACAGTCCACTCCGGGACAGTCTGGCTCCCCTTCCGGCGGCCCGGCCTCGGGAGGATTCAGCCTGACCACCTATCATGGCGATAATGCCCGCACCGGGGCGAACCTGAACGAAACCATACTCACGCCTGCCAATGTAGCTGTGAGCACCTTTGGCAAGCTGTTCTCCTTTCAGGTGGACGGCGACATTTTTGGCCAGCCGCTCTATGTCGCCAACGTCCCCATTCCGAACCAGGGCACGCATAATGTGGTCTATGTGGCCACCGAGCATGACAGCGTCTACGCCTTTGACGCCGATGGCAAGAGCACCGCTCCCTTATGGCAAAAGAGCTTCATTAATCCCGCGGCGGGTATTACCCCGGTGCCCAGCGACGACATCCAGAGCGGGTATGAGGACATCGCGCCAGAGGTCGGCATTACCAGCACTCCCGTGATCGACCCTGCCACAGGCACCATCTACGTGGTCGCCAAGACCAAGGAGAACGGAAGTTATTTTCAGCGGCTGCACGCATTGGACATCACCACCGGAGCGGAAAAGTCCGGCAGCCCGGCAACCATCCAGCCTTCGATCCCCGGCGCAGGGGTCAAGAACGATGGCAACGGTCATGTGATCCTCGATCCCCTGATCAATCTGCAAAGGGCGGGGTTGCTGCTGGTAAATGGGGTGGTCTATCTGGCCTTCGGCTCGCATGGAGATTTCGATCCGTTTAACGGCTGGATCCTCGGATACAACGCACAGACCCTGCAACCGGTAGTCGTCTATTCCCCTGACGCGGATGGGGCCGGGGGCAGCGTGTGGCAAAGCGGGGGCGGCCCCGCGGCCGACAGCGCAGGAAACGTCTACGTTCTGGTCGCGAACGGAGACTTTGACGTACCCTCCGGCGGGCGGGATTACGGGGACACCGCGTTGAAGTTGCAGCCCGCCAATGGCACTTTCAATGTGCTGGATTGGTTTACGCCCTTCAATCAGCAGGAGATGAACGACAATGATTGGGACCTGGGCTCGGGTGGCCCGGTGCTGCTTCCTGACCAGCCCTCCGGCCCGCCGCATTTACTGATCGGCGGCAGCAAACAGGGAAGGCTTTATGTGATCAACCGCGATAACATGGGTCACTACAACGCGACCGACGACAGCCAGATTGTGCAGCGGCTCGATCTGGCGGGCCCGCTCTTCGCTACTCCGGCAGTGTGGCAGAACAAGGTATATGTGGGCCCGGCCGGCGCAAACCTGCAAGCTTATACAGTCAGCGGAGGGCAGTTCACGGCGGCATCGCAATCGCCGCAGTCCTTCGGTTATCCCGGAGTTACCCCGGTGGTTTCCTCGAGCGGCAATTCCAATGGCATTCTCTGGGCGCTGCAGGTTGATCAGTTCGATAGCGCTCCGGCGGTGTTGCACGCCTACGATGCGAACGACATTTCGCACGAACGATACAACAGCGCCATGGCCGGGGGGCGGGACGATGCCGGCATCGCGGTGAAATTCACAGTACCCTCTGTGATCAACGGCAAAGTATATGTGGGGGGAGTGCAACAGCTTACTGTTTACGGTCTGCTCTCCAAATAGCCCTCCGGCGGGACGCTAATCGGTTGTGGGTTCGCGGTCAAAGCGAAACTTCATTGCCATGAGCGAGACCACCAGAAGCAGCGCCACCGAATTAGTGACGATCAGCGGCAGCGACTTGCTCATGGTCCCGTAAACAATCCACAATCCCAGTCCCATCATGAGAATGAGCAGCATTCGAAAAGAGAGTCCCTCTCCGGACCTGCTGCGATAGGTTTTCAATACCTGGGGAACATTGGCCGCAGTGGTCAGAGTGCCCGCGATAAATCCCACAACGTTGGTTGCATCCACATCGCATTGGAGCGGAGAGGCGGCGTGAAAGTTGTATTCCTGGGAATCCAACACACCCCGAGGGCGGCTGTGCCACTCCCCTGATTTTGTATTTTGCCGATTCTTTCGTAAGATGGTTTGCTTTCTTGCGTAAGAGACGCCCAGCAGCCTGGGCCGTCCCTCAATAAATTTTTCAGGGAGCGTGCATGTTTAGACAAGGAATTCTTCCATCCGGTCTTCTCTTTGTTCTTCTTTCCGCGGTCCTTCTGACCGCGCCTTTCAGCCAGGCACAGCCCGCGATGCAAAAACAGATCGTCCCCTTAAATTCAGGATGGGAGTTCCGTCAAATTACAGAAGGCGCGAGCACGGACGCTTCGGCGTGGCGTCCCGCCCAAGTCCCCGGCGACGTCCATCTCGACCTGCTTCGCAACAAGCTGATTCCCGAGCCTTTTTATCGCGACAATGAGGCCAAGCTGCAGTGGATCGAGGACGCCGATTGGGAATACCGCAGCACCATCCAGGCGACCCCGGAGCTGATGGGCCATAAGAACATTGAGCTGGTCTTCGAGGGGCTGGACGCCTACGCCGAAGTTTATGTGAATGACAAGCTGGCGCTCACGGCAGACAACATGTTCCGCGAATGGCGCGTGGACCTGAAGCCGTATTTGAAGCGCGGGGCCAATTCGCTGCGAGTGGTTTTTCCCTCGCCTATTAAGGCCGCGGCCAAGGTTGCTTCCACCGACAAATGGCGCGAGCGGACCCACACCGAGGAAAAGACCTACGTCCGCAAGGCGGCCTATGAATATGGATGGGACTGGGGGCCGCGATTCGTGACCAGCGGCATCTGGCGTCCCGCGAAATTGGAGGCCTGGGATGCGGCGCGCATCTCCAATCTCCACATCAAGCAGCTCGACATTACTCCCAAGGCAGCAACTCTCTCCGCCCAGGTAGAAGTGACCGCCTCCGAGAACGCGCCCGCGAAGGTCACTTTGAATTACACCCAGCGCGGCAAGAAGGAAGAGGTTTCACGCACTGTGCAACTTCATCGCGGCGTGAACCACGTTGATTTCCCGCTGGAGATCGCTGATCCCGAGCTCTGGTATCCCGCCGGCTACGGCGCGCAGCCGATTTATCAGTTCAATGCGCAGGTCACGGTCGGCGGCCGGGTTGAGGACCAGGCCACGACGCGTACCGGACTGCGCTCGATTGTGCTGCGCCGCGAACTGGACAAATGGGGACGCTCCTTTGAATTCGTTGTGAACGGCATTCCCGTCTTCGGCAAAGGCGCCGACGTAATTCCATTCGACAGCTTTCCGAGCCGGGTCACGACCGAACAATACCGCCAGATTCTCCAGTCGGCGCGCGACGCGAACATGAACATGGTCCGGCACTGGGGCGGCGGTTATTACGAAACCGATGAGTTTTATAGCCTCTGCGATGAACTCGGGATCATGATCTGGCAGGATTTCATGTTCGGCAACGATTGGCAGCCCGGCACCTATGCCTTCCGGCAGAACGTCGAAAAAGAGGCGGAATACCAGGTGCGGCGGTTGCGCGACCATCCCAGCATCGTGATCTGGTGCGGAAACAACGAAACCGAAGAGGCCTTCAACTGGCATAATCGCGGGCAGCTCAGCCCGGATGCGCGGTTGAGAATGTGGCAGGATTATCTGGTGATCTTCAGCGGGGTGCTGGACCGCGTGGTGAACCGCCTTGCGCCCGAAACTCCTTATTGGCCCAGTTCGCCCAGCTCGGATTACGAGGAGACCTCCGAGAGTTATCAATCGGGCGACATGCATGACTGGACCGTCTGGCATGGCCGGGTTCCCTTCAGCGAGTACGAAAAGCATTTTCCCCGATTCATGACCGAGTACGGCTTCCAGTCTTTTCCCGAGATGCGCACCATCGAGGCGTTTACGCTGCCGGAGGACCGCACCAGCGTCTTCACCCCGGTCATGCTGGCGCACCAGAAGAACAACGAAGGAAATTCCCTCATCCACGATTACATGCTGAAGGACTACGAGGAGCCGCGCGACTTCCCATCGTTTTTAGATGCCAGCCAGGTGTTGCAGGCGGAGGGAATCAAGATTGGGGCGGAGCATCTGCGCCGGGACCGCCCGCGCACCATGGGCTCCATCTACTGGCAGTTGAACGATTGCTGGCCGGTGGCCTCATGGTCTAGCATCGATTATTACGGACGCTGGAAGGCGCTTCAGTATTACGCGCGCCGTTTCTATAGCCCGCTGCTGGTCTCGCCCCACATGGAGAACGGAAATTTCACGGTTTATGTGGTCTCCGATAAGACCGCGCCAACGGCCGCGCAGCTTCGGGTGCGGTTCATGACCATGGATGGGAACGTGCTGAACGACCAGACAGAGAACATTCAGGTCCCGGAGCTCTCCAGCAAGATTTACATGCAGAAGCCGCTGGTGGAATTCGCAAACGCGAAGGGCGCGGACGCATCGAAGATGTTCGCCGTCACCGAGCTGATGGTGAATGGGAACAAGGTGTCGAGCAATCTTCTGTACTTTGTGCCGACCAAGGCGGTCCATCTGCCGCCGGCGCAGATCGGCACGGAGCTGACTAAGGAGGGAGATTCCTATCGCCTGCATCTTTCCGCCAAGGTGCTTGCCCGCAGCGTATATGTGTCATTTGGAGGGCTTGACGCCAAGCCCTCTGACAACTACTTCGATCTGCTTCCCGGCGCTCCCGTGGACATCACGATCAGCAGCGGCGCGCCGCTCGAACAGTTGCGCTCCAATCTGAAGGTGATCTCGCTGGCGGACGCTTTTAAGCCGGCCAAAACTCAGGCGGAGGAAGAGGCAAAGTAAGCAGCATTGATGATAGGCAATCGAAACGAGAGGAGACAGGCTATCAGGCTGCTTGGAATCGATATTGGCACGGGTGGCACGCGTGCAGTGGTGGTGGACGAAAAAGGAGCGGTGATCGCCTCCGCCACCGAGGAGCACGCGGCTTTTGTCTCGCCGCATACCGGCTGGGCGGAGCAGGAGCCGCAGGATTGGTGGCGCGCCTGCAAGATCGCGGTCCGAAAGGCGCTGGCGGAAAGCAATACCTCGGCGGGTGACGTTGGCTGCATCGGCCTTACCGGCCAGATGCATGGAGCGGTGCTGCTGGATGCAGACAATTCCGTCCTGCGTCCGGCGTTGATCTGGTGCGACCAGCGCACCGCGGAACAATGCCGTGAAATTACGGAGGCGATTGGCGCCGGCCGCCTGATCGAGCTTACCTGCAACCCCGCGCTCACCAATTTCACCTTGACCAAGCTGCTTTGGGTGCGCGATCACGAGCCGGAAATCTGGAAGCGCTTTCGCCATCTGCTGCTGCCCAAGGATTACGTGCGCTTTTGCCTGACCGGCGAACATGCCATCGATGTCGCCGAGGCATCCGGTACCCTGATGCTGGACGTGGCGCACCGCCGCTGGTCGCGGGAGGTGCTCGCGGCCACCGGCATCGGGGAAGAGTCCCTACCCAAATTGTATGAGTCGCAGGAGATCTGCGGCCGCATCAGCGACAAAGGCGCAAGCGCCACCGGCCTTCGCGCCGGGACGCCCGTGGTTGCGGGCGCGGGAGACCAGGCCGTCGGCGCAGTGGGGATGGGGATCGTCCGACCGGGCAGTGTAAGTGCGACCATCGGCACTTCCGGGGTGGTCTTCGCCGCAACCGACCGTCCTGCATTGGATCCTCAAGGGCGACTGCATACCTTCTGCCATGCCATCCCCTCGCGCTGGCATGTCATGGGCGTGACTCAGGCTGCGGGGCTTTCGCTGCGATGGTTTCGCGATCGATTCGGAGCTGGAACAAGCGACTCTCGCGACCCCTATGAACGGCTGTGCGAGGAGGCGGCGGGCATTCCCGCCGGGGCGGATGGCGTCCTCTGGGCCCCGTATCTGATGGGCGAACGGACCCCGCATCTCGATCCGGATGCGCGAGCGGCGCTCGTGGGCCTAGCCGCCAATCATGGGCGAAGCCATATTGTGCGCGCCATCCTGGAGGGGGTCGCATTCAGCTTGCGCGATACCCTGACCATTTTTCAGGAGTTGATGGTGCCGGTGGAAAAAATCCGGCTGGGCGGGGGCGGCGCGCGCTCTGCGCTGTGGCGTCAGATCCAGGCGGACATCTATGGGCAAGCGGTGGAAATCATCGCCTCGGAAGAAGGGGCGGCGTACGGAGCGGCATTGCTGGCGGGCGTCGGAGTAGGGGTATGGCCCTCGGTGGATGTGGCCTGCGATGCGGCGGTCTCGGTGGCGCGGCGCATCGAGCCCAAAGCAGAATGCGTGCAGGTCATGAAGCAGAAATATGCCGCATACCGCCGGCTCTATCCCGCGCTGCGCGAAATCCGTTAATCTGAAGCTGTCGTTGTGGAAGAAATTCTTACCAGGAGAGTGAGATGGACCAAGGACCCTACGCGCCCCGGCCCGAGCACAAATTTTCATTTGGATTATGGACAGTCGGCAATCGTGGCCGCGATCCATTCGGCGAGCCGGTTCGCGATGCGCTTTCCCCGGTGGAGCTGGTTGCCCTTCTGGCGGAGGTCGGCGCCTGGGGAGTGAACTTGCACGACAATGATCTGGTCCCCATTGATGCCAGCGCCGCGGAGCGGGAGCGCATCGTTCGGGAGTTTAAGGGCGCATGCCGGCGGAATGGCCTGGTGGTCCCCATGGCGACGGTAAATCTTTTTACCGATCCGGTCTTCCGCGATGGCGCCTTTACCGCCAATGATGCCCGCGTCCGCGCCTATGCGGTGCAGAAGACCATGCGCGCCATGGATATTGGGGCGGAATTAGGGGCCAGGATTTTTGTGCTCTGGGGTGGACGTGAAGGCGTGGAGAGCGATGCCTGCCGGCGTCCCGACGAGGCGATCAAGCGCCTGCGTGAGGCCGTCAATTATCTCTGCGAGTATTCCCTCGACCAAAAATATGGTTACAAGTTCGCGCTGGAGGCCAAGCCCAATGAGCCTCGCGGGGACATTTATATGGCCACCACCGGCGCATATCTCGGCTTTATTCCCACCCTCGAGCACCCGGAGATGGTGGGGGTGAACCCGGAATTTGCCCACGAACAGATGGCCGGACTCAACTTTCTTCATGCGGTCGCCCAGGCATGGGAGGCAAAGAAGCTCTTCCATATCGATTTAAACGATCAAATGCCCGGACGCTATGACCAGGACCTGCGCTTCGGATCGGCCAATCTTAAGGCGAGCTTCTGGCTGGTCAAGTTTCTCGAGGACGTGGGCTACTCCGGTCCGCGCCACTTTGACGCCCATGCCTATCGCACCGAAGATTATGAAGGGGTAAAGGACTTTGCCCGCGGCTGCATGCGCACCTACCTGATTCTGAAGGAAAAGGGCGAGCGCTGGAATGCGGACAAGGAGATCCAGGCGCTTCTCCAGGAAATCGGCTCTTCCGAAGGCGCGCCTAAACTCAATCGCTACTCGGGAAAACATCGGGACTCGCTGCTCAAAACCGACTTCAATCGCGCCGAGCTTAGCGGCAAGCGGCTCGCCTACGAACGTCTGGATCAACTTACGGTCGATCTGCTGCTGGGGACAAGGTAAGCACTGTCAGGCTCGGTTTCGGCAAACGAACCCAAGAAACGTATGGTCCTCTTCCTTGCAGGGCTGGGGGGACCCTTCCGCTGGCGGTATTATCCGGTTATGGCTTCTTGTCCTGAGCCAATGAGAAGCACTTCAAAGAGCCATCCAGCTCCCAAGGTCATTACTACATCTCCTTGCAGGTATGCCCACCTGAGTACACTTTGGTAACTACCTGAGCCACCATCCATCTGGCTATCATGGATCGTCAAGAAGTGGGGAATCCCCCCTTTACACGAAGAGAAGAATATGCGGAAATTCACCCGACAACGCGGCTTCACGCTCCTGGAGTTAATGATTGTGGTAGCCATTCTGCTGGTGATCTCTGCGATGGGGATTCCGCGGGCCCTCGATTCATTGAATAGCATAAGGCTCCATTCTGCGGCACAGGATTATGCGGAGCTGATTATGCAGGTCCGCATGAGGGCGGTGCGGGACAATGCAACTTACCAGGCAGGATGTGCAAGTCCCACGACGAGCACGCTCGATGCCTGCACGACGACATTCGTCATTCAGACTCTGGCCAATGTCCAGGTTTCCTCCAGCGTTTCCGCGCAGGTCCCTTCCAATGTTGTTTTCAGCAGCACCGCGCCCTCAACAGCTCTTTCTCCCGGGTTCACCACGGCGAGCTCAGTGACCGCGCAGCCGGCATTCAACGGCCGGGGGTTGCCCTGCCAGGTGAGCAGCGGGGTTTGCACGGTGGGGAGCACGGGCTATCTGAATTATCTCAAGTTGACTTCGGGGAGCGCGACGACAGGTTGGGCGGCGGTCACGGTCAGTCCTGGTGGGCGGACCCGGGTTTGGATGTTTGACGGCACAAAATGGAATTGAGGCAGAGGTCAATTATGCGCAAAACCAGAGTTAGACATCCTGGCGGCTTGCGAAAAGCAGGGCGGGAAAAGGGCTTTACCCTCATTGAATTGATGATAGCTGCGGCCGTGCTGGCGGTTGGAATGGCGGGGTCTCTGGGCTTATTGTTTACCGCAATTCAAACCAATGGCGGCAACAAACAGGACACACAAGCCGTCATGCTGGCCCAGATGGTTGCGGAACAGATAGCGGCCCGTTCCTCAAGCACAAACGTGACTATCTCGCTCGATCCGGATTGCAATCCCGCCGGAGCGACCACATGGACGATCAATACCACCGGCTCGGCTTCCCCGGGGACCGGGGCGACTTTGATTTCGTCCACCGGGAACATCGATTTTTCGCAAGCTTATGCCAACATCGCCTCGGGTTATGCAATGAAGTACGTTGCCTGTGGCGATAACTCAACCTCCACCACCGATGGGACGCAGCTCGTCTATGACGTTCGCTGGAATATCACCACTCTTTCGTCCAGCCTTGGCGTTACCAAGCTGGTCACGGTTGCGGCCCGGCCGGTCTCGGGTAATTCCAGCCTTGCGCTCTTCTCGTTTCCGGCAACGTTGCGCACCCTGGTGGGGAATTAGACGGAGAGGCCGAGGATGAAGATGAAAATGACATTAAAACGCGTTTCTGGCCAGCAGGGCTTTTCGCTGATTGAGATGATGGCCGTGCTCGCCATCCTGACGGTGATCATAGCCCCTATCCTCGCGGCGTTGAATACCGCCCAGAAGCGGAATAAGACTGAATCGGCCAAACTGGACACCATCGGCCAGGCGCGAGAAGCCATGGACCAGATGATACGCGACCTGCACCAGACCGGCTACCCCAGTCTGAAGTTATATTCCTTTCTTGCGGGCACTACGGTGCCGGTGAACCAATACTCAAATGGAATCGTCGCCCCGAGCGGCCTTACCAGCGGCTCGAAGAGCGCATTTAATAACCCCTTGTCGATGCAGGCGGATGCCGATGGAGGATCGCAGGTGCAGGTCATCAATTATCAGTTGGTCCCGACGGTTTCCGGGGCCACAAGCTGCCCCTGCACTCTGCAGCGCAGTCAGGATGCGCTTGTAGCCAGCGGGACCCAGCCTGCGACCTACAGCACCCTGGCTGAAAACGTAAATTCACTGACATTCGATGCCAAAGATGGATACGGGAATACCCCTACGCAATTGTCGTCCATTAAGACGCTGATCATCACCATGACGGTAGGAACGACCAGCGTGGACATCGATACCCAAAAGCAGCCGAATGTGACCCTGACCTCAAGCGTGACATTCAACAATTAGGGAGCAAGGCGGAGGACCTATGAAGTTAAGACATCGTTCAACCGAAAAGCAGAGTGGCATAGCGCTTCTGATCGTTCTAGTGGCGCTGCTCCTGGCTTCCGCCATCGCCATGGGAATGATGTTTGCCACCAACACGGAGACGGCCATCAATGGCAACTACCGTGACACGCAACGGGCTTATTTTGCCGCTCGGGCGGGAATTGAAGAAGTGCGCCAGAGACTTCAGCCAGGCACAACCAATGCCATCACCGCTCCAGCGGGGCCGCCCAGCCTCACCGCCGCGAACGTGATCTATGTTACGAACCCGACCGGCAGCGAGACGGTGGACCCAACCGCTTCGGGAAGCTATAACGACGATGAGTTGTGCCACGAACAGTTTTCCGGGCTTACCTGTACGACGCTTCCCACCGGGACCGCCTGGGTTGCGCCCTACGTAGCGAGTGTCGCTCCCGGCACAGGGCAAACGAGCGCCTTACCCTACAAATGGGTCCGCATCACCACCAAGCAGAACCAATCCAGCGCTCCGTACCAAGTAGATTCGACTAAAGTCAGCAGCGGACAAGTCTGCTGGGACGGCGCTCATGAAGCGGTGGCCGTCGCCCCCAGCACCTGCGCCAACGCCTTTGCCATGCAGGCAAATCCAGTATGGGTGCTTACCTCGCTGGCGGTGACCCCGGGAAATTCCCGCCGCATGGTCCAGACCGAGGTGGCCCTCAATCCTCCGGTTGTCACCAACGCCACGGTAGACTCGCAAGCCGCTGTGACTCTGCAAGGACAACTTACGGTCAACTCCTACGACAACTGCACTTGCAATATGAGTACCAGCCCTCCATCCGGGACCGGCTGCGATAAGAGCAAATATGCCATCGTGACGGCGGGAAGCATTACAACGAATGGAAGTGCCAGCACCATTACCTCGGGTCAGACCGGAGGAAGCCCGGCGGGCACGCAAGCAAGCGCCCCCTGGCCTTACGATATTAATTCTCTTATCAATACCTACAAAAACATGCCGAACGTGGCTACGCCGTTTGGGACCAACCCGACCGCCTGCTCCTCGACCTGCCAGGTGAGTGGGTCGGCTTACGGCGCAGTGAGCTCCAACTTTACCCCGCTGACCCCGAGCGCCATGAGCCCTCAGATCACTTATATTCCAGGCAACACGCAACTTACCTCGAATGTGACCGGCAGTGGAATTCTGGTCATCGATGGCGACCTTAACATCCACGGTGGCTTCCAATTCTATGGGCTGGTCCTGGTCAAGGGGAGCATTGATTTTACGGGCGGAGGCAGCGATACCGTCAATCTATACGGCGCCTTTCTCAACGGCAAGAACACTACAGCCCAGAACGATGTTCTTGGCGGCAGCGTGGTCCTACAGTATGACTCCTGCGCCCTCAAGGTGATGAACCAGCATCAGCCGCCGCCAATCGTCCTTGCTTCGCATGAAATGACATTCTGATTTCAGGAGATCCCATGATGCGCTTTTTTTCACGCAAAATTATTTCATTCGCTTTGCTTGGTATTCCCTTGGTCCTGCTGGGAATGGCGGGCAGGATGCAGGCGCAGTCGCCTTCTCTGGGGGAGATTGCACGGCAGAACAAGACAGAAAAAAAGGCCAAGATCGTGATCGGGGACGACGATGTTGTCCACAGCTCCGATACCGGCGAGCCCAGCGCTTCCGGGGCGGATGCCCAAGCGGATGCTACCGCGGATGCCGCCGCCGATCCTGCCAAGACAACCGCGGCGGCCAAAACGGACGGGAAGGACGCGACGAAGAAGCCAGTCGACAAAGATAAACCGGAGGTTGCGGAGCTTAAGAAGAAGATCGAGAAGTTAAAAGCGGACCAGGCGCTCTATCAGTCCGATGTCGATAACCTCAAGGAAAAACTGGCGCAAACGGACGACGATTTCAGAAGGAATGTTATCGCCGAATCGATTGAAAACAACCAGACGAACGTAGATATCCTA
>CAYTQA010000019.1:0-16035 GCA_964439495.1 uncultured Terriglobales bacterium
CTTGCGCCGGAGCTGGAAGAGGCCGCCGCCAAGGTGCAGGAAGAGGTTACGCAGGCTTACGAAGAAGCCGAACGTGCCCTGGAACTCATGCGCCAGGAAGGCGAGACCGAGGAGCTGGCAGCGGAGTAAGAGCGCTTTTGTTTCAACTGAAATCGCGGGACATCTTGTCCCGCGATTTTTTTTGGGCGGGATTCTGGGAGAAGTCTAAAGTTTAAAAAATTCTCTAGGCCTCTGAAATTCGCAACTTCAAACTTCCATAACCGGACTTAGATCCGTATCGGAGAGCCTGAAGCTGCAATTCACGAGCTGCCTTTATTGTTCGCATTGCCTGAATTCCTTCTTCCATTTACCCTAATCCGGGAATGATGAAATTCTTAGTGCTGCTGCGGCGTTCGGTATGGCGGACCTTCCAACATAATGGGTTTGCCATCGCTAAAGCGGCGGCCTATTCCGGCATCCTTACGCTCTTTCCCGCCTTTCTGGTGCTGGCCTCCATCCTCTCCGCTTCAAATACCACCCCGGCCTTCATCCGGCAGATTGCGTATGCCATCGGCGCGGTATTGCCGCCAGGAAGCACGGGAGTGGCGCTCAGCTACTTTGATTTAAGAAACCAGAAACCCACCCACGTCATAATCTCCGCCTCGCTGGTAATGCTGACAGCGGCTTCCGGGGTGATTATCTCGCTGATGGACGGCTTTCGCCGGGCTTACGGCATTCAGGGAAACCCGTGGGGGTTCTGGTATGAGCGCGCCATGGCATTTTTATTGATCCCGCTCTCGCTGCTTCCGATGGCCTTTGCCACCGTGCTGGTCGCCTTTGGAAACCAGGTGGAGAATTGGCTCGACCTGCACACCTGGTACGAGCTGCGCCCATTATTGGTGTTTTCCTGGCGCATGGGACGCTGGATCATCTCCACACTCACCAGCATTGCGGTCATCGCGTTGATCTATCACATGTCGATTCCACGCACCCAATCCTGGCGGCGGGTCCTGCCCGGAGCGGCCCTGGCCACCGTGCTCTGGTTTGGCGCCACTCTGGGATTTGGCTGGTATGTGACCCGCTATGCCAATTACACTGTAATTTATGGTTCGCTGGGAGCGGCCATTGCTGTGCTGGTTTGGCTTTACCTGGTGTCCATCGTGGTGATGATTGGGGCGGAATTCAACGCCCTGATCTTCCCAAAAAGTGAGATGTAAGACATCGCGGTCCCATGGATTCCGACATTTTATTTGAAGACGGAACATAGGAGAGCAACCGCTTTCCCAAAATCCTCACAAATGATTTAGCATGAGACAGTAGTTCACGACTAATACATGGCAGCTTCAGAAATCTTTCCTTCGCCGGTTTCAGCCGGACGTAAAGCAAAAATTGTGTGTACCCTGGGTCCGGCGAGCAGCAGCGAAGCCATGATCCGCGACCTGATGCGCATCGGCATGGATGTGGCACGGCTGAACTTTTCTCATGGGACCCATGAAGAAAAAGGACACCTTATCGAGCGCCTGCGCAAGGTGGCGCAAAAAGAGGGCAAGTCCATCTGTATCCTGCAGGACCTGCAGGGTCCCAAGATCCGCACTGGCCGCCTCAAATACCGCACCCCGGTCGCCATCAAATCCGGGTCGCGCCTCACCATCACTCCCCGCGATATCCCGGGCACAGCGACCCTCATCTCCACCACCTTCAAGACTTTGGCGCGAGAGGTGGACCCCGGGGCGCGTATTCTGCTCTCCGATGGATTGATCGAGCTGCGGGTCCGGGGCGTCCATGGGGACGATGTGGAGTGCGAGGTGGTGAATGGGGGAATTCTGGGCGAGCATAAAGGCATCAACCTGCCCGGAATTGCCGTGCGCGTGCCGTCGCTCACGGAAAAGGACGAAAAGGACCTGGAATTTGGCTTGAAGCATGGCGTGGACGCGGTGGGGGTCTCGTTTGTCCGCACCGACGATGATGTGCGCCTGGTAAAGCAGAAGATCCATGATCACGGCTCCGATGCCTGGGTGGTGGCCAAGCTGGAAAAGCCGCAGGCCATCGAGCATCTGGAAAAGATCCTCGAAGTTACCGATGCGGTGATGGTTGCCCGCGGCGATCTTGGCGTGGAGATGCCGCCGGAGAAGGTGCCGATTATCCAGAAGCACGTGATTCGCCGCGCCGAGGAGTGGCGCAAGCCGGTCATCACCGCGACGCAGATGCTGGAATCGATGATCGAGAATCCGCGTCCCACGCGCGCCGAGGCGAGCGACGTTGCCAACGCCATCTTTGACGGCACCGATGCGGTGATGCTCTCGGCTGAGTCGGCGAGCGGGAAATATCCGCGCGAGGCGGTCGCCATGATGGCGAAGATCGTCTGCGAGACCGAATCGCAGATGGCAGCCTCCGCCCTCCCCAAGCGCCGGCAATTCAAGAGGCTTTCGATTTCAGAGACGATTTGCGAGTCGATTGCCCATGCCGCCCAGGAGCTGGACATGCAGGCCATCGCGGTCTTCACCGAAACCGGGACCACGGCGCGGCTCATCTCCAAATACCGTCCTCAGACCGATATCTTTGCCTTCAGCTACGTGCCCGCGGTATGCAATCGTGTGAACCTGCTGTGGGGAGTAAAGCCGGTCCTCTGCGACCATACCCCGATTACGGAAGAGATGGTCCATGAGGCCGAGAGAATGCTCTTAAAGAACAAATCGGTGGAAGATCAGGACGTGATCGGCATCGTGGCGGGAACGCGCACCACCAGCGGGTCCACAAATTTCATGCGCCTGCACGTGGTGGGCAGCAAGGACCTGGATACTCCGGGAGCGCCGACCCCAGAACGTCGCCGGGCAACCGTCCCCAGGCATACGCCGGAACGCCGCAAGAGCAAATAGTTCAAAACCCGGAACGGACTTGCGGCCGCGCGGGTGGTCCGAATTAATCAGTATGGGTTAATTTACCCATGGATCCGGCTTGTTCTTGCCGCCATCCTCCTCTTTCGGTGGGCGGTAATTCCCATATTCATCGAAATAAACGTCCCGATTGTGCTTCTTCATGTAGACCTGAAATTTTCTGGCGGCACGGCGACGCTTCCAGCGGTAATAAGCATTGCGCATCCCGTAGTAGCGTTCCGAGAGAGAAAACGCGGGGACGACCTTGCGGCGGTATACCAGGGCGAACCAGAGATATCCCGCGCCCAGCCCTAACAGCACGACCAGATAGAAGAGCGCGAAGTGGCTCAGTAGAAGGTACGCTGTCTCAATGGCGGCGGTAAACAGGACGATATACCGGACCGGAATCTGGATGGGAAGCGGAAATAGCATGACCGGCGCATTCCGGTAAAACAGGTAAAAGACCATGAGGATTGCATTGACGGCCGCGCCCGCACCCATGGCAAGACCCTGTCCGATAATGCCGGTAAGCGAAAGCAGGAAACCGGCGGTCCCGGCAAGGACCAGGCTTCCAAAATACAAGCCCATAAAACGCCGCGGCCCGATCTGGGCTTCCACGGCAGTTCCGATGAAATAAATCCCCAGCATGGAAAGAAAAAAATCCAGAGGGTCAACATAGACGAACCCATAGGTAACGAACTGCCATATCCACCCATGGGCAATGTGTGCCGGGCTCAGGGCCGCCAGATCGACGATTTGCCGCGCCAGATCTCCGGCAAAAGAGAATGCAAGCAGCAGCACAACGTAAATCCCCGCGTTTGCAAGCACAATCTGACGCACCGCCCCGCGAAAAGCGGGGAAGCCCATATCGAAGGAAGAATTTCTCGGCATAATTTTTTCGATGGACCGCAGGGGTCTATACTATGAGCAACCAGCGGCCCTGTGCTGTTGCCTATCTCTGCGGTTCGGGCACGACCACCAGGCTGCGATGTCCTTTATGGTCCACGGCCCTTACCCCGAAGATTACATTGTCTTTTGATTCGTTGAAGGTGGCACGCGTTACATTTCCCACCTGAGAAACCTGCTCCCAGTAGGGCTGGTCGGTGCCGCGCATGACGACTTCATATGCGGCGGCCAGGCCTCCCGGCGGGGCAGACCAGGTAAGCGTGGTGCTGTTCTCAAGATTGCGGGTCAGGATTCGCACGTTCGCGGGCGCTCCCGGAGCGGCAGCCAGGGATGCGAGCGTGGCCGCGTTCAGCCTGCCTACATTCGCAGCGTAGTCGGAATCCACGAATTTCGTCAGATCTCCATATTGAATGCCGTTTTCCACTCTTACATTCTGGTGCTGGTGGTTGAAGTCTTAATGGTACTCGGTGAAGCGCACCGCCGGAAATCCCACGGCGTTGAATGAGGTGTGATCTCCACCGCGCAGGTAACGGTCGCGCCGGAAGATCAGCCGGGGGGCGAAGGGTCCGTGTAAATAACTTTGGGCAGTCTCGCGGACATAACGGGCGAGCTGCCGGGAGGCGGAGTCGTTTTCTCCGCCCAGCGCCTTGAGCAGCCGTATGTCGGTGTCGCTGGCCGCGGCCGGCACTCCTTCGGAGAAGACCGGCACGATGTTCTTGTTCTGCTGGGTATCCCCAGGAGTGGTGTTGCCACCCACAATGTCATTGGTGAGCGCGCCTTCAATGTCCCAGCCCTGTTCCTTCGCCATCGTGGCGAAATGATGGCTTCCATTCAGCCCCTGTTCCTCTCCGGCAACCGTGAGAAAAATGATGGTGGCAGGGAACTTCAGCTTGCTCAGGACGCGCGCGCATTCCAGGCTCACGGCGGTGCCGCTGGCGTCATCATTGGCACCGGGCGCGGGATCGCTGGTGTTCATGGTATCGCTGTTGCGCGAATCGTAATGGCCGGTCACCAGATAGATGCGCCGGGCGTTTCCCGGATCGCTGCCATGCAGGACGGCATAGACATTGGTGATCTGCGTGGGTTTGGGAATGCGGTCCGCGGGCTGCTCGATGAAGGTGTCGGTCTTCACCTCCAGGCATCCGCCGCAATCCGCGGAATAGCGCTGAAATTCCGATTCGATCCACTTGGCGGCATTGACGATGCCCAGCCCCTGGGCAGTAAGCCCGTCATTATTCACCGAAAGCGTGCTGCGGTTCTTGAAGCTGACCAGCTTTTCGATGGTGGCCTTCATGCGCGCCGGGGAGATTTCGCGCAACGCCGCGGCGATTTGCGGGTCTTCGGGAGGGGGAGCAATTGGCGAGAAGGTAAAAAAGGGCCCTCCAGCGGAGGCAGAATGGGGAATTTGAGCAACCGTTACCGTACCGAGACACATCAGAGAGGCGAATACAGCAACAGCGACTTTCGTTTTGCGCATTTGGTCCTTTCGTGCCAGAGCTCAAGGGAAACCACTCGTTGGGTAGATTTCAGTTTAATCCGCGAAGGCAACTTGACGCTATGTCCCATAAAATTCTAAAACTACGGAAGGTTGATTTCTCCACTCCGGTGGGGTCATGAACGTCTGAAGATCTTGGAGGAAGCAAATGGTCCTTTGTCCCGAATGTGAAAGCGATCTGGATATTGAAGAAGACGAGGTAGACGAAGGGGACGTCGTCACCTGCACGGAATGCGGTAGTGATTTTGAAGTGGTAGGCGTGGAGCCCCTGGAACTCACTAAAATCGAGGAAGAAGACGACGAGGAAGACGACGAGGACGAAGAGGAAGACGAAGACGGTGATTACTAAGAGGGCCGCCGGCTTTCTGTGTGCCCTGTTGTTGTGCGCGACGATGGCCACCGCGCTCGATGGGGCGCATTTCGAGGGCCGGGAGGACGCCAAAAAGCCTTATGCGCTGCTTTACGGTACTGTGTTCGACAGTCACGACCATCCTGTTTATGGCGTAAAGGTAAAAATCAGGCGCGCTGACCAGAAGAAAGCCAAATGGGAGCTTTATTCCGATCATGCGGGCGAAGTCGCGCAGCGCGTCCCGGCGGGAACGGCCGACTATATCATCTGGGCGGACGTAAAGACCCCAAAAGGCCAGCCCAAGCCCGAGGCCAGGGTGCATGTCGAGAACGACGAGCGCCAGGATTTCTCGCTGCATCTCAGGTAAATTTCAGCTTACAATAAGAAAAGACATCTTTTACCGGCACTGATTAAGAGGTCTCTTCAGGAGCTTCTATGAAGCGGGCATGGGTTCTTTTCGTTTTGCTGCTGTCATTCTCCGCCCTATATGTCTCGGCGCAGGAGAGAGAATACGCCGGCGGCAAGAGCTCGAATGAACAATCGCGCAGCGTCACGGGACAGGTCCTGACCGCAAATGACCAGCCCATCGCTTCCGCTGTGGTCTATCTCAAAAATACGAAGACATTGGCGATCCGGAGTTTTATCACCGAAAAAGATGGCGGTTACCGCTTCCACGCCCTGTCTCCGAATGTGGATTACGAGCTCTACGCCGAATATCAGGGACAGAAGAGTCCCACCAAAGTTCTGAGCGCCTTTGACACTCGCGCCAATATCACCATGCATCTGCACATTGACGTGAAGAAATAACTCCTCCTTCAACTGGAAAATCGAGCTGCCTAAAAGCTGCGCCTGCGGCAAAACGGCCTTTAGTCCCATAAAAGCTGCGGCAGAATCCGGTCATCCCCAAGAGAAACTTTAGTTACTTCCGTTTATTTTCAAGTATTTACAAAGCTCGCGGCCCCAACTTATAGTGCTAATACTGCTAAAAAGGCTTCAATCTTTCATCTTTCGGATTGAAAAAGGTCGAGGGTAGTGAACGCACCCGTAATATTAGAAACGGAAAAATCCAGGATCGCCCGCCAGGAGTTACTGGACTCATTCGCGGGGGTGCTCACATCCTTCTCGTCGATTTCGAACGAGGAGATCCTGCTCAGGATCGCCGCCTTGCTGGTTTCACATTTTCAGGCGGCCCGCGCCGAGCTTTGGCTATGGGACGAAACCTCCACCTCGATCTACCTGACCCATCATGCCGGCAAACCAGCGGAGCGCCGCCGCGATTACATTGCCTCGGGAAGCGGGGTATTGGGCAAGGTCGCGGAAGTAAGAAAAAATATTGAGAACATTGTGCTTTCCACGTTTGGGGGAGAAGACCAGGAATTTGCCCAGCGCAACGGGCTGACGCACATCTCGGCTTATCCGCTGCTCACCAGCCGCAAGGCCTTGCTTGGGATCATTGCGGTTTATTCCGAAGGGGCGGCATCGGCGGAATTGCTTGGCTTCTGGCACACCTACGCGGAGATGTGCGGCATCAAAGTCCCCGATGTGCTGGTGGTGCAGGAGCAGCAGAAGCAAATCACTCAGCTCTCCCTGCTCTTTGAGGCCACCCGCATGTTGAACTCCACGCTGGACCTGCCGGAACTGCTGGAACTGATCCTGCGCATTGCGCGCCAGGAGGTCCATGCCGACCGGGGCAGCGTCTTCCTGGTGGACGCCGCCGAAAAGCAGCTCTGGTCGATCGTGGCCTCGGGATTGGGGCGCGAGGAGATTCGGGTCCCCTTCGGCAAGGGCATCGCCGGACGTGTGGCGGAAACCGGGGAGATCGTGAATGTCGAAGATGCCTATGAGCTGGACTTTTTTGAAAGAAGCTTCGACCAGAAATTTAACTACAGGACGCAATCGCTGTTATGCATGCCGATCCGTCATCGCGCGGGCAGGATTGTAGGCGTCATCCAATTATTGAACAAGACCACCGCTCCCCGATTTGTGAAGCAGGATGAAGATTTCCTCTCGAAGCTCTCCGGCCACATGGCGATGGCGCTTGAAAACGCGCGGCTCTATCGCGAGACGGTGGAAAAACAGCAGCTTGCAAGAGAGCGCTTCCTGGCGCATGGGATCCAGCAGAGCCTTTTGCCCAGTGCCCTGCCGGTGCTTCCCGGATATGAACTCGCCGTAGCCGATGAATTCTGCTCCGCGGTGGGAGGAGACTACTATGACTTTTTCCCTCTTGGCCCGAAGTCGCTGCTGTTCGTGATCTCGGACATCGAAGCCAAGGGACTTTCCGCGGCCCTGATCATGTCGAACCTGCAGGCCACGCTGCGGGCCCTCATCATGCATCTGCATTCGATCGAAACGCTGGCTGAATCCCTGAATGCAATGATCTACAGCGATTTGAAATCCGGGACCAACCTGAGCTGCTTCCTTGGAGTGGTGGATACGGAGCGCCACGGGCTGAACTTCATCAATGCCGGCCATGCGCCGCCGATCCTGGTTTCGGGAGAGAAGGGCACTTACCAGCTACTGCAAAATGGCGGCACCGTGATCGGGCTCTTCCCGCGCGCTGAATACAGCCGGGGCTCGGTACAGCTGCATCCGGGCGACGTCCTGGTCTGCTGCACCGATGGCGTGCTCGGAGCGTGCAACAGCGAAGGCCAGGAGTACGGCGCCGAACGGCTCGCCCAGACAGTCCGGCAACAAAGAGAGAAGAGCGCCGAGGAGATCGTGAAATTCGTCATCGCCGAGGTGAACGCCTGGAGCAACCATCTTCAGGCCCAGGTTGACGACAAAGTGCTGATGGTCCTGAAAGTCGCTCCCGACGGCGTTCCCTCGATCGCAAAGAGTTCGGGACCGTCTTCGCCCGAAGTCTAACTCGCCTCCATGTGGTGCGCCAATTCCTTATAAGCCTCCGCGGCCTCCACTCCCATTGCATTGTGATAACGGGTGCGGAAATTCTCGTAACAGATCACCGAGGTAGCTTCGGCGATCTGCTCCTGGGTGAAGCGCTGCCGCAGCTTGCGGAAGAGCTGAAGGTCCACGTCAATGGGAGTGCGCGTGATGTCGTCCGCGTACTTGAGCAAGAGGTCCTCGCGCTCCGAGAACCCCAGATGGCGAGCTCCATTGCGGGCGGCTTCCACCAGTTCCGGCGGCCATCCTTCAAAGAGGCACTTCTGGGCCCGCTGGGCCACGGTATGCTCGCAGCTCATCCGCACGGCGCTGCGCAACTGCAAAAGCGCGTGGAGCTTGGGCGGGAGCGAGCGCTGCATGAGCGTCTCCATGAAATCCGATTGAGCGGGAATGGGTGGAGAAAGGGCTGGCCAGCCAAGCTCCGGTTTAGGCGCGCGAGCGGCAGGGTTCCAGGGCAGCTTTCTTCCCCGGAGCAGCGATCGCAGATAGGTATGCCCACGACGAACGATAGGGCGGGCAAACTTCATGGTTTTGGCCGCAAAGCTGCGGAATCGCTGCTGTTGCCGATCCAGGAAAATGTACATAGGCATCTTCTGCCAGTCTTGTTGGGACATCGCGATAAGGGTAACGGAGACGCAGAGCTTTTACTGATTGCAACGATAATACATCAAAAAAATGCGAACCGATGGCAATAAAAAGGGAAGAAGCCGATTTGATATTCGAGATCCGGAAACAATTCTTTCCGGCGAAGAGACAAAACTTTTCATTGGAGAAAAAAGAGAAAACGTAAACTGGCGATTGGCCTATAGAATGGATGCGATTCAATCATGGCCCACTATATTGGAGCGCTCGACCAAGGTACGACCAGCACCCGCTTTATCGTGTTTGACGCCTCGGGAAGGATCGTCTCCTCCGCCCAGAAGGAGCATGAGCAGATTTATCCCAGGCCAGGTTGGGTGGAACACGATCCGGAGGAGATATGGCGGCGCACGCAACAGGTAATTAGCGAGGCGATGCAGCAAAGAGGGTTGCGCCCCAGGGACCTTGCCGCAATCGGCATTACCAATCAGCGCGAAACGACGGTTTTGTGGGACCGCAAAACCGGAAAGCCCGTTTACAACGCATTGGTCTGGCAGGACACGCGAGTCGAAGGGGCGGTGGCCGAGTTCTCCTCTGCGGGCGGGCAGGACCGCTTCAGGAAGAAAACCGGCCTGCCACTCGCCACTTATTTCAGCGGGCTGAAAATCCGCTGGATTCTGGACCATGTTGCGGGAGTGCGGGAACTCGCCGAAGCGGGAGACATCCTCTTCGGTAATCTCGATACTTTTCTTGTTTGGAAACTAACTGGAGGACACAAAGACGGCCTGCATATCACGGACGTAACCAATGCCAGCCGGACGCAGTTGATGGACCTGCATACCCTGGCGTGGGACCGGGAAATCATGGAAGCCTTCCACATCCCAGCAGCGGTTCTGCCTCGCATCTGCTCCAGCAGCGAAGTGTACGGGAGCGCAAGCCTTGAATGCATCGCTGGCGTACCCATCGCAGGCATTCTCGGCGATCAGCAGGCCGCCCTCGTTGGCCAGACCTGCCTTAAGCCCGGGGAAGCCAAAAATACCTATGGGACCGGGTGCTTTCTTCTGATGAATACCGGAAGCCAGCCGGTCCAGTCCAACTTTGGATTGCTTACTACGGTCGCGTACAAGCTGGGCGAAAGGCCCGCGCATTATGCGCTTGAAGGCAGCATCGCCATCACCGGAGCGCTGGTGCAGTGGATGCGCGACAATCTGGGCATGATTCGCCAGAGCTCAGAGATTGAGACGCTGGCGCGCACGGTGAATGATAATGGAGGGGTCTACTTCGTCCCCGCCTTTTCCGGGCTGTATGCTCCTTATTGGAAGGCGAGCGCCCGCGGCGTGATCGCCGGCCTTACCCGTTTTGCCAACAAAGGCCACTTGGCCCGCGCCGTGCTCGAAGCCACGGCTTTTCAGACCCGGGAGGTCGTCGAAGCCATGCAGATGGATTCGGGGATCGAACTCGATGTGCTTCGCACCGACGGAGGCATGGTGGAAAACGATCTGCTCATGCAGTTTCAGGCAGACGTTTTGAACCGGCCCGTGGTCCGTCCGGTCACCAAAGAGACCACCGCGCTGGGCGCGGCCTACGCGGCCGCGCTGGCGGTAGGATTTTACAAGGATGCGGACGAACTGCGGGCGAACTGGGCGGTAGAGCATACCTGGCGTCCTCACATGGAAGAGAAGATGCGCGAGGAAAGTTACCGGTTGTGGAAGAAGGCAGTGGCGCGCTCCTTCGATTGGGTGTAGCAGAGCATAGGCGACACAGCGGCTGCCACACGGGACACAGTAGGCTGTGCCACACGAAAGAAAAGAGGAAAAGGATTGATGACTTCTCCATTGCTGGGCGAATTTATGGGCACGCTGGTCCTCATTCTGCTTGGCAATGGCGTGGTGGCCAACGTTCTGCTGAAGCGCTCGAAAGCGGAGGGCGCAGGATGGATAGTGATCACCGCCGGCTGGGCCTTCGCGGTCATGGCGGGGCTCTTTACCGCAGTCGCCTTCGGGAGCAGCGATGCCCATTTGAACCCGGCCGTGACGTTCGGTTTTGGGATCGCCTCTGGAAGCCTTGCGAAGGTGGCGCCTTATTTTATCGCGCAATTGTCGGGAGCTTTTGTCGGTGGGGTGCTTGTCTGGCTCCATTTTCTGCCACACTGGAGAGAGACCCCGGACCCGGATTTGAAACTCGCCTGCTATTGCACCTCGCCGGCGATCCGGAATGTGGTGACCAACCTCATCAGTGAAATTATTGGGACCTTTGTGCTTGTCCTGGTCGCGGCGGCGATTTTTTCAAAGCCGGTTGCTCCCTCGGGACTGGCGCCGGGGATCGGACCGTATCTTGTCGCCAGTCTGGTATGGGGCATCGGGCTCTCCCTCGGAGGCACCACCGGTTATGCCATTAATCCCGCCCGGGACCTGGGGCCGCGCATTGCCCATTCGCTGCTACCGATTGCCGGAAAGGGCAGCTCGGACTGGACCTATTCGCCCATCCCGCTTATTGGCCCTCTTATCGGCGGCGGACTTGCAGGATTGCTGCTTCGCATGGTCAGGTTCTGAATCTCATCTTCTGAGCACCGGAACTGCGGTCAGGCATATCCGGTGCTGTACGGAAGAACAGCTCCAATCGGTTGTAAAAAGGCTCAAGAATATTCCCGACGGGCCGATAACTCATTCGGAGCGCTGAATAAGAAAAAATCAAGATTGTAAGCAAATTCTAATGCTTCTAGACCTTTCTAACGCCGGACTTCATTAGAACTGCGCTAATCGGCATCTGGCAGATCGACGCTGCGCCAAGCCGTTTTACGCGATAGTCATCTCTTTCAGGTTACCTCCTGAGTAGTGGGCTAAGTCGCACATTCACAATGATTTCCCTATAACGGGCCTCCCCTGCTTCGGGCTTGCGCCATTCGTCGCGGGGTAAGTCTACAGGGCGCCTCTTCGCCTTCTCCTATCCATGGCAGGACGCTTGCACATGTTCCCAAGTAAAGAAATGAGTTTTTCCAGAAAGTGAATTTGAACTTATTTCCTGATGGAGGCCCTTATGTCGGCAGCGCAAACTCTTTTTCCACCCTCCCATGAACATCTCCGGGAGGAGCACAGCCGTCTGCTCATGGAATATCTTCCACAGGTGCGTTCAATCGCCCGTAGAATCCGCAACCGTCTTCCGCAACATATCGATATTCAGGATTTAACCAGCGCCGGAGTGCTCGGACTGATCGACGCCTGCCATAAATACGACGAAAACAAGAATGTAAAGTTCGGGACCTACGCCCAGTTTCGCATCCGGGGGCCATCCTTGACAGTCTGCGCGAGCTTGACTGGAGCCCGCGCGAACTGAGGAAAAAAGGCCGCCTCATCGCGGAGACACAAGGGAAGCTCTCCATGTTCCTGGGCCGCACCGCCACAGAGGAGGAGGTCGCGGACGAGATCGGGATTAGCATTGAGTCCTACCATCAGCTTCAAGGTGACTTAATGGGCCTGACGGTGCGCAGCCTGGAGGAAGAATCGCGGGAGAACGGAGACGAAATCCGCATGTATGAGCCTGAGGCACCGGAGGAGGACCCGCTTGCCGCATGTTTGCGCTCGGAGATGAAACAGTCCCTCACCCAGGCCATCCAGAAGCTGCCGGAAAGAGAGCGCTTTGTCCTCTCGCTTTATTACTCCGAAGAACGCTCGTTAAAAGAGATTGCCGAAGTGCTGGGAGTTGTGGAAAGCCGGGTCTCGCAGATCCACTCCGCAGCGGTGGCCAAGTTACGCGCCAGCCTGGGCCGCCGGCTCGAATTAAGGCAGACCACAGGCCGGCAGTCTGGACCTCTGGAACACAGAAGCAATGGCCGCGGGAGAAGGCTGCCTCATCGCAGCGCCCAGTAGGCTGGCGGGCCTTCGATAAAGTGTTTGCCGCACTTGCAGTGGCGGCAATCCGCGATCAGGCAATAATTTTTAAAAGAAGAAGCAGAGGATATATGTCAACTTCCATGGATTTACAAGCCGTCTTGTTCTCAAGCGATTCTCAGGTAATCCAGACCGTCATCGGGGGTCTTTCTCAAATCGATCTTCAAACCCATGTCTCCGGAGATGCGTCCTCCGTGGTCGAATACATGGGGCGGCGGAAGGTGGATGCGGTCATCGTCGATGGAGAGACGGATGCTCCCTTGAAAATTCTACGGGCCATGCGCGCTAATCCCTACAACAAGCGGTCTGTCGGAATGGCGCTTGTCCCCACCGGAACAAAGGGCGCCGCGGAGTTGTCGCTGGCCCAATTCACGGTGGAAAAGCCATTGTGTCCAACGCGCTTCAACCAGACCCTGCGGGTGGCTTACGGTCTTATGATGGGGGAACGCAAACGCTATTACCGCCATGTCATCGAGCTGCCGGTCACGGTAATGAAAGGCGAGGGCCAGCAGTGCCATGCAGTGACCGTGAATGTGAGTGAAAACGGGATGGCCTTCCGCGCCGATGTTCCCTTTGCGCAAAGAGACACCCTTGAACTTGAATTCACGTTGCCATCGCGTACGCGGAGCCTGAAGTGTGCCGCCGAAGTAGTATGGGCTGACTCCAAGGGACTCTGTGGCGTGAGGTTTACATCCGCCCGCGACCATAACTCGGATGAGCTGTCGCAATGGATCGCGGATGAATTTGCCCATCAGATGGGACGGAACATCGACGAGCACCAGCTCGTCCCCGAGGGTCATTCGTAAGCCTTACGCTGGCGAGGGCGGGAAGATCGGCAAGCAGTGCTGATGTCTTTTCCCGCCGCAAGCCCTTCCTATATTCGTAGTGATTTCAGCGGCGATGGTGACCTCTTGCCGGCTGCATCCCTAGTGATCCATACGGCGCTTCTCTAATCCAGTAGTCACCCCTATTCGATAGCACCTTCCCCGCGCAGGTAACGCTTGTTTTATTACTGACGAGAGCTTCCGCATTCGTGAATGATCTGTCAATATCTCTCCTGTAATCAGCTTCCAAGGTCGCAAACAAAGGTCGTAACGAATGTCGTTTTCAAACATAGCGGAGCTGCAGAGCGCGGGATTGAAGGTCCTGCTGGTCGAAGACCAGCCTATATCTACAAAGCTCGTTGCCGAACTGCTGAAGAAGGCCCCCCGCATATCGCTGGAGAAAAGCGTTACCCGGCTCTCCGATGCCGTTGCTCTGGCTCCTGCGCAAAAATTCGACGTCATTCTGCTGGACCTGCAATTGGAAGACAGCACCGGATACGAGACGTTTTCCGCTATTCAAGAGGCCTTCCCCGATTCCGCCATCCTGGTATTGAGCGCATCGGAAAATGAAGAGCTGGCGCTCAGCACCGTCCGGAACGGCGCCCAGGACTACCTGGTGAAAGGCTCCTTCGATCGCCGGCTCCTGATTCGGGCGATTCATCACGCCTTTGAACGGAAACAGTCCGCTGAAGCATTAAGGAAGAGCGAGCTGACCGTCCGCGCTATCTTTGAGAGCTCGCTGGATGCCATTGTCATCACGGATGCGGAAGGACGATTGGTCGACGTCAATGCCGCCGCCGAAGACCTTTTTGGAGAGCGCAAAAAAGAGCTGGTAGAACAGCGACTGCACGAATTGTGCGGGGCCGGTTTCGCGGACCAATGGGAGCAATTTCAGCAGTCCGGAAGGGCCCGCACCCGCGTCACTATTCCCCGAGGCGCGGAGACCGACGCACGGCTGGCGGAATGCTGCTTTGCCGCAAATATTCTTCCCGGCCAGCATCTGGCGGTCTTCCGCGACATCACCGAGCAACAGCACCTCGAGGAGCAGTTGCGCTCTTCGCAAAAGATGGAAGCCATTGGCCGGCTGGCGGGAGGAGTGGCCCACGAATTCAACAATATGCTGGCCATCATGAGCAGCTATACCGAGCTGCTGGACCGCTCGCTGGAAGGCACTCCTCTGCAGGAAAAGACCCGCAAGATATTGGTCACGAGCCAGCGGGCCGCATCGCTGGTCAATCAACTGCTTGCCTTCGGGCACAAGCAGGTGCTGATGCCTACCGTGCTTGACGTACGAAATCTCGTCCAGGATATTTCCGGGATCGTGAAATGCATTGTAGGGGTCAACGTGCAGTTGACGATGAGCTTCCCCGAAGAAGCCAGCTCCGTGAAGGCGGACCGCAGCCACTTGGAGCAGATTATCCTGAGCATGGCGGAGAATGCACGGGACGCCATGCCGCAGGGCGGCTCCCTTGCCATACAGGTCCAGAATGTAAGCGACCGGCGCAAGGGCGAAGGGAGCGCAGCACGCTCCTACGTGCTGCTTTCAATCGCCGATTCGGGAATCGGAATGGATGAAAAGACGCGCTCACGCATCTTTGAGCCGTTCTTCACCACCAAGAAAAACAGTCATGGGCTTGGACTCTCCACCGTCTACGGAATTGTGCAGCAGAGCGGCGGCCATGTGATTGTGCACTCCGAGCCGGGAGCGGGGACCACCTTCCACATTTATCTTCCCGCCGCGGAAGAAGCGGCCGGCGAAATAAAGCCGGACGAAACCAAATTGTCCCAGGCTGCGGGCAACGAAACCATACTGGTGGTGGACGATGAGACCCAGCTCCGCGATGCCATCTCGGAATACCTTGAATCCTGCGGATACCGCGTTCTCAAGGCGGAAAATGGGTCGGAGGCGGTTTCGACGCTGAACAGCTACACTGGCAAGGTATCGTTGATCGTCTCCGACGTGGTGATGCCGGAGATGAATGTGAGCGACCTGCTGGACTTCGTGCGCGGCTCGCGTCCTGAAACCAAAGTGCTGCTCATCTCCGGCTATACCGACGATGTCATGATCCGCCACGGGATCTCCCTGGATAAATCCTGTTTTCTGCAAAAGCCATTCACGTTGAGGGCCCTGGCGGCCAGGGTCCGCTCCCTGCTGGAGCAGTAGCCGGCCCACCGCCCCATTTCGCTTTCATTCACCACAGAGATGGCATAGCCAATGGAAGTGGCTTTTATTCCAATCCAC
>CAYTQA010000019.1:16045-17751 GCA_964439495.1 uncultured Terriglobales bacterium
CAATCCACTGACTGATTTGAATCGTTCCTCTATGAATTCCATATCCTCTGTGGCTCTGAGTCTCTGTGGTGAAATTCCGATTTAATTTCACTGCATGGGAAACAGCGGCTTTCGCCAGAGCACGCCGGCTCTGCTTTCTTCTCTTCCAGGTAGCATCAGCGCAATCTTTTGCGCGCATCATATCCAATAGATCCAATCAATCAGAGGAGCGGAAACGATGAAGCTAGAATCATTGCATGAACTTTTTGTGGAGGAGCTACAGGACCTCTATTCGGCGGAAAACATGATTTTGAAGGCCCTGCCCAAAATGGCCGAAGAAGCATCTTCCCCTCAACTTAAGAGCGCCTTCGAGGAGCACCTGGAACAGACCCGCGGACATGTGGCGCGTCTGGAAGAAATATTCGAAGAGCTCGAGGATGTTGAGGCCGACGAGAAAACCTGCAAGGCGATGAAAGGGATCATCGCGGAAAACGAGGAATTCCTGAAGGAAGACGCGGAGCCCGAGGTGCTCGACGCGGGCATGATCGCCGGAGCGCAGCGCGTGGAGCATTATGAGATCGCCGGCTATGGCACGGTGCGCACCTATGCCGAATTGCTCGGACATAAGGACTGGGCGCAGCTCCTGCAGCAGACCCTCGATGAGGAGAAGGCCACCGACCAGAAGCTGAACAGCCTTGCCTCGCGCATCAACCTTGAGGCCAAAGCGGCATAAAGTCACGGGAATGAAATCAGATACAAAGAAGGGTGCGGAACATCGCACCCCTTTTTTATGTCGTCCATGATTGCAAAAGCCCCGTTTTAATGTGTCCTGAAACCTGACGTGAAGCTGAATCCGATTACCACAAAGTGCTTATAAAAAGCGCGCTGCCGGGCCGGTGCTCTGGTTTGCTTGGAATCCACTATATTTCTATATAGCGGCCCGGAGTTCGAATGGACATTCGTCCCATCCATTCGACTCGCGGCCCGCGTTCACCGGAAGTTAGAAATTTGAAAGTGGCGGAAACCGATTGAACTTATGAAATCACGCTGGGTCTATCTTCCTTTTCTTGCAGCCTGTCTTCTTGCGATGCTTACTTTTACGCTGGCGCAGCGGAAACCCACTGCTGCCGCCGGCGATAACGTCTTTGGCCACCATGAGATCGACCCCAACGCTCTCGCTCCGCCGTTTGTTACGCCCAGCGCGAACAACGGCCCGGACGTGGTCCCGCGTCCCCCCGGCGCTTCCTTTCATACGCTGCCCGGCTTTCATGTGGAGCTGTGGGCGGAGGGCCAGATGGACCGTCCGCGCATGATGATCCAGGCACCCGATGGAGATGTCCTGCTGACCGATTCGGGGGACGGCAAGGTGCTGATCTTCCGCGACAGCAAACATAGCGGAAAGCCCGACCAGCGCTTCGTCTTTGCCAGCGGACTGAACAAGCCCTTTGGGCTGGCGCTGCATGAGGGTTATCTCTATGTGGGCAATACCAACGCGGTGGTGCGTTTTCGCTACCAGCCGGGACAGACCCAGGCGCAGGGCGCGCCGGAGAAGATTACGGACCTGCCCGGCCGCGGTTACCACGAGCATTGGACGCGCAACGTCCTCTTCTCGCCCGATGGAAAGAAGATGTTCGTGACCGTGGGCTCGGAGTCCAACGTCTCGACCGGCGAGGACCCGATGCGCGCCGCCATCTCCGAGTACAACCCCGACGGCAGCGGACATCGCT
>CAYTQA010000020.1:0-9925 GCA_964439495.1 uncultured Terriglobales bacterium
CCAACGGCACCATCGAACTGGCGATGCTGGAGCACTTTGTCCGCGAGGAGCTCAATAAACGGGCGCCGCGCGTGATGTGCGTGCTGCGGCCGCTGAAGGTCGTAATCGACAACTATCCGGAAGCGCAGGTTGAGGAGATGGAGGCGGTGAACAATCCGGAGGACGAGAGCGCGGGTACGCGCAAGGTCCCATTCTCCCGCGTGCTCTACATCGAGCAGGACGACTTCCGCGAAGTGCCTCCCAAGGGATATTACCGGCTCTCTCCCGGGCGCGAAGTCCGGCTGCGCTATGGCTATTTCATCACCTGCAGCCATGTGGTGAAGGACGCGAAGGGCGAGATCGTCGAGGTGCATTGCACCTACGATCCGGCCAGCCGCGGCGGCAACTCCCCGGATGGACGGAAGGTGAAGTCAACCATCCACTGGGTCTCGGCGGCGCATGCGGTCGAGGCGGAGGCGCGGCTCTACGAGAACCTCTTCACCCGCGAAGATCCAGACGAAGTTCCCGAGGGCCAGGATTTCACCGTCAACCTCAATCCGCATTCGCTTGAGGTCCTGACCCACTGCAAGCTGGAGCCCTCCCTGGCGGCCGCAACCCCGGGCAGCCGTTACCAGTTCGAGCGGCTGGGATATTTTTGCGTTGATTCCGATTCGTCCTCGGGCGCCCTGGTTTTCAACCGCACTGTGGCCCTGAAAGATACCTGGTCCAAGGTCGAAAAGCGGGAAAAGGGCGGGCGGAGTTGAGTTGGCTCGCCTCCGCTTTCTCCTTTACTTCCCTTATGCATTCGATTAACATCCCCTCGCTCCAAGGCAGTTTGAGGCGATTTGTCGTTCCGAAGCAGAGTGGGAATCCTTGCGGCATAAAACAGCACTGCACCATTTCCTGTGCAAAAAGGTGAACGTAGTGAACATTGGTGAACATTGCAAATTACAATGTTCACCAATGTAAGACGCTGAAAGCAAAAGCTTTGGATGGCAAAGGTGAACGTGGTGAACATTGTAGCGGGAAGTTGGGTTTTTTAGAAACTCGTCCGCTTTAGTTAGGCGTAAGGAGCGCTGCAATTCGAGGCTATTAACGAATTCATGAAGAAAGCCCTCGGTATGGCAATGAGTCTCGATGTTCGGGGGTCCGCAGCCAGCGCTATTTATACTGGGAAAATTAACTATTAAGGAGAGAATTGCTTCCTTACATCCACATTGGCCCCCTTGCCATCGGCACGTTTGGACTCCTGAACCTGCTCGCCTTCATTGCCGCCTATTACCTCCTGCGGGCGGATATTCACCGCCGCGGACTGAGGGTAGACGGGCAGAACATCATCTCCACCTGCGCGTTGATGGGTATCGCCGGCGCGAAGATTTATCACGTCCTGCAATCGCCCAGCGACCTGATTGCCGACCCCATCGGCAGCATCTTCAGCCGCTCCGGCTTTGCCTGGTTTGGCGGCTTCCTCGGCGTGCTGCTGGCGCTCTTTTTGCTGGCCCGCCATTACCGCCTGACCTATTTGCAGATGCTCGACCTGTGCAGTCCCGCGGCTTCGCTGGGCTATGCCATAGGGCGCATCGGCTGTCTTGTCTCCGGCGATGGCGATTATGGCATTCCCACCTCGCTGCCCTGGGGCATGAGCTTCCCCAATGGCATTGTGCCCACCACGCAGCGCGTCCATCCCACCCCGATCTATGAGGCCATTGTTGCCCTGCTCATCTGCTGGTACCTGTGGCGGCAGGGGTCAAAACAACTGCGCGGACCGCGTCCCGTGGGGCAGATCACCGGCGAATATCTGGCATTGACCGGCCTGGCGCGTTTTCTGGTGGAGTTTATCCGCATCAATCCGCGCACCTTTTTAGGCATGTCCAACGCGCAGTTAATGGGACTGGTTTCGTTCATTGCCGGCGTGGTCCTGATTGTGACCGTAAAAAAAAAGTTCCGCGGCCTGAAGGGTGAGCACCGCATCCTTCAGCATACGATCGCGCGCGGCGATGTTTTGCAGCCGGAATACCATCGTCCCACCCCGGAGTGTCCAAATCCGGAGCGCTGGCGGATGTACGACTCGATGACCGCGGAAATCGAGGTCCTTGAATTCCTGCGTACGCTGGTCACCACCCTGAAGCCCAATCTTGTGGTCGAGACCGGGACCTTCATGGGGATCAGCACGCTGTGGATCGCCGAAGGACTGAAGGCAAATGGCTTTGGCAAGGTGATCACCTGCGAATACGATCCGGTGGTCTTTGCCAAGGCGAAGGAGCGGATCGATAGATCGGGATTGAAGGAATGGATCGATTGCCGCAATGAATCCAGCCTCGACATTCAGGTCCCTGGGATGATTGATATGCTCTTCAGCGATAGCGAGCCCTCCTTGCGCGAGGGCGAAGTACGGCGTTTTTTGCCCCAGATGAACCCCAATGGAATCATACTGATGCACGACGCCAGCTCGCATCTGAAGGTGGTCCGGGAAGCTGCCTTGCGGCTGGAGGCGGAAGGGCTGGTTTCAGTGCTGCTGCTGCCCACCCCGCGTGGACTGGTGCTTGCGCAAAAACGTCAAAATAGAAAATAATGGCTGGCAGCCCAAATTCAGCTACTCTGCATCGAATTTAAAGCGTGAGTACCTGGCTCACTCCCCGATACAGGTATTAAAAGACCGAGACCTGCCTTTTCAACAAGGGAGATGTCCAAATGGCGTCAGCAGCCGTTATTCCCGCGATATGTCCTCGCGAAACAGCAAGCCAGACCGTCCGGCAAAATTTTAAGATTGCGGCCTCCGTCCTGGGACTCGATCCCAATATGCAGGCCGTGCTCACTACTCCGTTGCGTGAGCTCTCAATCGAGGTCCCCGTGCAAATGGATGATGGCCGCACGCAAGTTTTTTCCGGGGTGCGCGTTCAGCACAACGATGTGCGTGGACCGGTGATGGGTGGAGTCCGCTTCACCCCCGGCTTCGATCTTGAGCTGGCGCGTGCGCTGGCGGAGCTCACGACGTGGAAGACCGCTCTGGCGAGGGTCCCATTCGGCGGCGCCAATGGGGGCATAGACTGCGATCCGGCGAAGCTCTCAAAATCCGAGCTGGAACGGCTGGCAAAGGAATTTATCTCGCGTTTCCATGCAGTGCTCGGTCCATTTAACGATGTAGCCATGCCGGACGTGAATACAGACAGCCAGATCATGGGATGGATGTTTGAGCAGTATTCCGGCGCCCGGGACCATACCGCGGGCGCGATCACCGGCAAGCCCCGCGATCTTGGCGGAAGCGCGGGCAGGGAATTGGCCTTCGGTCGCGGCATCGCCTGCATGTTGCGGCAGGCTGCGCGCGACCTCAACCTTGACTTGAAGGGTTTGAGGGTGGCCATTCATGGTTTCGGCAATGCGGGCTTCCATGCCGCCCAGGCCGTCGAAGAGTTGGGATGCCGCGTTGTTGCCGTCTCGGACATTCAGGGTGGCGTCTACTCGCAAAAAGGCCTACCGCTTCGCGATGTCAACAGACATGCGCGGAAACATGGAAGCGTCGCCGGCTTCTCACGGGCAGCGGCCATTGATAATGCTGAATTGCTGGAGTGCGATTGCCATGTGCTGGTGATGGCGGCGGTTGAATCGGCGATCAACAGCGGCAACGCCGGCCGCGTGCGCGCAAAGCTGATTCTGGAAGGGACGGACCTGGCGGTCACTCCGGTCGCCGATGAGGTCCTGGAAAGCCGCGGAGTGGCCGTGGTCCCGGATGTACTCGCCAATGCCGGCGGGGTCATCGCCTCATACTTTGAGTGGGAACAGAACCTGCAACAGACGGCATGGAGCGAAGAACACGTCCTGCGCGAACTGGAGACGTTGATGCTGCGCGCCTATGAGGCGGTGGCCAGGCGCACCCGCGAACGGAAGCAGCTCATGCGTACGGCCGCAAATTCATTGGCCATCGAGCGCGTGGCCCAATGTGAGAGGCTGCGAAGAACGCCGCGCGGCTAATATCCCTTAGTTTTGTCCACTTCGCCCAGCAGCGGTTCGTCCGCGAAGAAGCGCCGCAGGTTTTCGCTGATGCGGGCGAAGTGCCGCTGCCAGAGCTTTTCCGTTACCGCGGCGGTGTGCGGAGTGATCAACAGGTTCTCCAGCTTCCACAGCGGAGATTCGGCGGGCAATGGCTCGGTAACAAACACATCCAGCGCCGCGCCGGCGATTCGCCGCTCTCGCAGGACCCGCTCCAGCGCGGCTTCGTCGATCAGCTTGCCGCGGCCAACATTGATCAAATAAGCGTCAGGCCTCATGCGAAGGAAGGCAGCATCGTCGAACAGCGCCTCTGTCTTTTCCGTGAGCGGCGCGGCCAGAACGATATATTCAGCTTCACCGAGCAGACGGCCCAGATCGGAAGGGCCATGGACGGAGTCGGCCGCTCCCGGACCGCGCTCCGGATGTTCGCGCAGCGCCCTTACGCGCATGCCGAGAGCCCTGGCCAGCCGCGCCACCTCATTTCCAATGCTTCCCAAACCGACCACGCCCAGGGTCGCTCCCGCGACCTCGCGCGGGCGGGTTTCCGCCCACATCTGCTGCTGTCCCCAATCCGACTTGATCTGATGCCGTACCGCCGCTGGAATGGATTTCGCCAGCGACAGGAGCACACCTATCGCATGTTCGGCGACCACCGGCCCATGGACCTCCGCCGAGTTGGTGATGCGCACCTGGCTGTTTACCACCTCGGGAAACAGGAGCTGATGCACCGCCGCCGTGGTTGCATGGATGTACTTCAGCCGGGCCGCATCACGCAATTGCTCAGGTCGGAACTGATAGCCGATGAGCACGTCCGCGTCCCTGATCTCCCGGGCCACATCTTCCATGGAATTTAACTGCACGAACTTGTGTCCGGGAAAGCGCTCCGCGAGCCGTGGAGCGAGCCAGGGCGGCGCATTCCACAGCTCGAAGCGATGTTGAACGGCAATGAGTATTTTCATTGCGTCCTTTATGGCTTGATGCGCAAATCCTTGCCGGTCATGTCCTTGGGTTGCGGGATGCCGAGCATTCCCAGGACGGTGGGCGAAATGTCCTGAAGCGCGCCATCCTCGCGCAGGCTGAAGCGGTTGCCATTGTCGGAAACGACGATGAAAGGCACCGGGTTCAGGGTGTGCGAGGTGTGCGGCCCGCCAGTCGCAGGATCGATCAGCATCTCGGCGTTGCCATGGTCGGCGGTGATAATGAGCGAGCCGCCATACTGACGGATTGCGGTGTAGATGCGTCCCAGGCACGCGTCCACGGTTTCAACCGCCCGGACCGTTGGCTCGATCTTGCCGGAGTGTCCCACCATGTCTGCATTGGCGAAATTCACGATCACAACCTCAAAGGTGCGGTCAGCAATGGCCTTCACCACTGCGTCGGCGATGCCGGAGGCGCTCATCTCCGGCGCCAGATCGTAGGTCGCTACTTTCTGGGATGGCACCAGGACGCGCTCTTCTCCAGGAAAAGGTTTCTCGATCCCGCCGTTGAAGAAGTAAGTCACATGAGCATACTTTTCGGTTTCCGCGACGCGCAGATTGCGAAGATGGGCTTCGCCCATCACGTTGGCCAGGATATTGTTCAACGACTCTGGCGGGACCGCGTACGGCAATGTGAACTGCTTGTCATATTGCGTCATACAGATGTAGCGCAGGTCCTTGGGCACGCGCTCGCGGGGAATAGTAAGGTCCAGGGCGTCAGCATCGGGCAGCTCGCGGCCGTTTTCTTTCGTCAGCCCGCTGTTGCGGGCGAGCACGCGGGTAATCTGGCGGGCGCGGTCGGCGCGGTAGTTGAAATTGATGCAGCTATCGTCATCGCGGACCGTGGTCACGGGAGCGCCACGCTCGTCAACACACACAAAAGGAACGATGAACTCGTCGGTGACCCCGCGCTCATAAGAGTCCTTCACTCCGCGCACTGGATCGGTGTAAGCGCCGCCCTCCGCCTTGCCATTGACCATGGCATCAAAGGTCTTCAATTCGCGCTCCCAGCGGCGGTCGCGGTCCATGGCATAATACCGGCCGCTCACGCTGGCAATTTTGCCGACGCCGATCTCACGCATCTTTTGTTCGAGCTGCTGGAGATATCCGGCGCCGCTGGTGGGAAGCGTGTCACGGCCATCCATGAACGCGTGGACGAAGACGCGCTCGACGCCCTGCTGCTTGGCCATTTTGAGCAGCGCATAAAGATGGTTCTGGTGGGAGTGCACGCCGCCATCGGAGAGCAGGCCGAAGAGGTGCAGTCGCCTTTCGCCGGAGCGCGCGTTCGTCATTGCCGACATGAGCGCTTCATTGGAGAAGAAATCGCCCTTCTCGATCATCAGGTCGATCTTGGTGATGTCCATGTAAACGACGCGCCCGGCGCCGATATTCAGATGGCCGACTTCGCTGTTGCCCATCTGCCCATTCGGCAGGCCGACGTAGCGCCCGCTGGTGTGGACCAGGGTGCTGGGATATTCGCGCAGAAGCTGGTCATATACCGGTTTTCGCGCCAGCGCGATGCAATTGCCTTTGGTTTCGGCCCGGAACCCCCAGCCGTCAAGAATAATGAGGACTAAGGGTGTATGTTTTGCCATGATTTAGAAACGTACATTCTAAACCGTAGAGCGGTCTCTTTGCTCCAGAGTGTGGGAATATGCGCGAAACTGCGCGAAGTGGCGGTCCAGCAGGTCCATACGGACGAGCTCTCAATCCTGAATTGGAGTGCTAACTCTGTTGCCCGGTAAAGGTGCGGGAACGATGCCGAACGTCTGCCCCTTCAATCCAGAAGATAACGTCTTCGGCGATATTGGTGGCGTGATCGGCGACCCGTTCAAGGTTTCGCGCGATTAGTAGAGCATCCAGGGCATGGCGCGCATAGTCGGGCGAGTTGTGCATGAGCTTGTCCATGGCAACAAAGATATTGCGGTTCATCTCGTCCACGACGTCGTCGGTCTGAAGCACGGTTTGGGCCATCGCAGCGCTGCCCTGGGTGAAGGCCTGCAGCGCCTGCCGCACCATTCCCACGGCAACCGCGCCCATTTTCGGGATGTCGGCCGGAATTTCAGCGGGAGAAAGCGTGCTGATGTCCATAACGCGCTCGACGATATTCACCGCCTGGTCTCCCACTCGTTCCAGGTCTTCATTCATCTTAATGACCGCCAGAATAAAGCGGAGATCGACCGCCATGGGCTGCTGCATGGCGAGCAGGTCGGTGGCCAGCTCGTCAATCTCGGATTGCGCAAGGTTGATGGATCGCTCCGCCTCCAGCACCATCTGGCACAGTTGCAGGTCCCGATGCTGATAGGCGTGGGTCGCGCGGTCTACCGCCTGTTCGGCAAGACCTCCCATGGTCAGCAATTTTTGTTTTAAAACTTCGAGTCCCTGATGGAAGCGTGTGCGTGTCATCCAAATCTTCCTGTAATGTAGTCCTCCGTGCGTTTGTCGGAAGGAGTAGTAAAAATTTTCGCGGTTTTATCGAATTCAATCAAGTTTCCCATAAGAAAAAATGCGGTATATTCCGCCACTCGGGCGGCCTGCTGCATATTATGGGTCACGATTACGACGGTATATTGCTCTTTCAGCTCAAAGATCAATTCCTCGATTTTAGACGCGGAGATCGGATCGAGGGCCGATGCCGGCTCGTCCATCAGCAGGACTTCCGGCTCAACCGCGAGCGCGCGCGCAATGCAGAGCCTCTGCTGCTGGCCTCCGGAGAGGCTTGCCCCCGACTGCTTCCTGAGATGGTCCTTTACCTCGTCCCACAGAGCAGCGCGCTTTAAAGATCGTTCCACTATGTTGTCCAGCTCGCGGCGGTTGCGGAAACCATTCAATTTCAGTCCGGCGGCCACATTGTCATAGATGGACATTGCGGGAAAAGGATTCGGTTTCTGAAAAACCATGCCTACCTTGCGCCGCACCTCCACCGGAGAGGTCCCATTGGCGTAAAGGTCCAGATCGCCGATTCTTACCTCACCCTTGACTTTGGCAATCGGATTGGTTTCATGCATGCGATTGAGGCAGCGTACAAAGGTGGACTTGCCGCATCCCGAGGGCCCGATGATGGCGGTCGCATGATTGGCGGAGATATTGATATTGATGTCATGCAGGGCCTGCGCCTTGCCGAACCAGGCGTTTAAATTTCGGACTTCGATTCCTACGCCCATGTATCTACCGTTCCCCCAGAAGGATTCCGTGTTTGGCAACTGCTCGCACTACCGCGACCGTGCCCACGATAAGGGTGATAAGCACCAGCGCTCCCGCCCATGCCTGCCGGTGCCATTCGTCAAAGGGGGAGATTGCATATACGAAAATCTGCAGAGGCAGCGCGGCCGTGGGCTGCTGAATATGAAAATTCCAGAACTGATTTCCGAAAGCGGTAAACAAAAGCGGAGCGGTCTCGCCCGCGACCCGCGCGAACGCCAACATCACACCGGTAATGACGCCGGTAGTCGCGGTGCGCAGCGTGATGGAAATGGTGCTGCGCCATTGAGGAATTCCCAATCCGAGCGCCGCCTCCCGCACCGCGCGCGGTACCATCAACAGCATCTCTTCGGTGGAGCGTGCGATGGTGGGGACCATCATGATGGCGAGGGCCACGCCTCCGGAGAGGGCCGAGAAGTGTTTCTCCCGGAGGACCAGGATGGAATACGCCGCGATGCCAATCACAATGGAGGGCACGCCATTCAGGACGTCGGAGACGAAACGCACTACATTCCCAAATTGCCCGCGAGAATATTCCGCGAGATAAATCCCGCACCCGATTCCCAGGGGGACGCCGATCAGGCTGGCGATCAGGAGAATCACGCCGGAACCGACGATTGCGTTCGCCATTCCGCCACCCGGTTCCCCGACTGGCTTGGGAATATTGGTAAGAAACGCCAGATTTACGGAACCAATGCCTTTGATGACCAGATAACCAAGAATGGCAATGAGCGGGGCGAGCACCAGAATCACCGCTGCTCCCGCCAAGCCGGTCGCCAAATGGTTTTTGAACTGGCGATAATACTGGCGCGAAGGATTTCGCGAGTACTCTGAATTTAACTCACTGGGCATGGACCCTCGCAGGAACTCCGCGGGTAGTTGTCCAGACCAGCAGGCGCGCGCATGCGTTCACAATGATAGTGACGAGAAACAGGGCAAGCCCGATTTCAATCAGGGCGCTCACATAGAGATCGTCAGTGGCCTCGGTAAACTCATTGGCAATCACGCTGGCCATCGTATAGCCGGGAGCAAAGAGCGATTTGGCAATCTCCGCTCGATTGCCGATCACCATGGTGACTGCCATGGTTTCGCCTAGAGCGCGCCCCAGCCCCAGAATGATGGCTCCGAAGATGCCGGCGCGGGCATTGCGCAGCACCGCCATGCGGATCATCTCCCATCGTGTGGCCCCCAGGGCGAGGGCGGCTTCCCGCTGATGCTGAGGTACTGCCACCAGGACCTCCCGCGTAATCGAGGAGATAATGGGTATCACCATAATGGCCAGGATGATTCCCGCGGCCAGCATTCCGATCCCGTACTGCGGGCCTGAAAAAAATCCTGTCCAGCCGAAATAACGCCCCAGAAAAGGTTCCACATGGGCGCGAACCATCGGCACTAAAACGAAAATCGCCCACAGTCCGTAAATCACGCTGGGAATAGCCGCCAGCAATTCGGTGGTAAACGAAAGAGGCGCGCGCAATTGGCGCGGGCACATCTCCGTGATAAAGATGGCCACACCCACTCCCAAAGGCACGGCCAGTAATAAGGCAATGAGCGAGGAAAGCAGGGTGCCGTATAGGAACGGGAGGGCGCCGAAATCGCCAGAGACCGGGTCCCAGTCCTTGCCGATAAAAAATTTAAAGCCAAACTGCGCTATGGAAAGATGAGACTTGCTGATTAACTCATAGGTGATTAATCCGAGGATTCCCAGAACGGAAAGAGCGCAGGCCAGAACAATCAGCTTAAAGGTATTGTCGGCAATTTTGCTGAAAGAGCGTGGTTTT
>CAYTQA010000020.1:9935-17289 GCA_964439495.1 uncultured Terriglobales bacterium
ATGGAAGATCGAGAAAGCATTGGTCTGCCACTACTCTGGGGTGACGCTAAGCCCATAGCCAAACGCTAACAAAGGCGTGTTAAAGGATTGTTACAGAGCTGGACCTAAAAACGCCGGAAATCCGAATTTGCTTATGCATTTCGAATTTCCGGCAGTCCGGAGGTACATTGTAGGGAATTATCAGTGCAGTTGCTGGACTGTGGATTTCACCCTGGTCACAAGCTCCTGCGGGAGTGGCGCGTAGCTTAAAGAGGTGGTTTCCTTCTGCCCATCGGTCAACATCCAATTCAGGAAGTCAACCAGGATCTTGCCCTTATTGGGGTCCGCGGCTTTCTGCGGGACCAGCAGCCAGGTAAAGGTCGAGATCGGGTAGGCATTCTTTCCGGGAGCGTTTGTAATCGAGACGCGGTAATCATTCGGGATCTTCGCTCCCTTTGCGGCTGCAGTGGTGCTGTCAAGCGAGGCTTTCACGAAATTCCCGGAGGCGTTCTTCAGGCTTCCATAGGTAATCTTGTTTTGCAGGGCATAAATCAGCTCCACGTATCCGATAGCGCCTTCCATCTGGCGGATCTCGCCGGCGACGCCTTCATTTCCCTTCGCCCCAAGTCCCACCGGCCACTTGACCGAGGTGCCCTTGCCTACAGCGCTCTTCCACTCCGGGCTGATTTTTGAAAGATAGTCGGTAAAGACATACGAGGTCCCGCTGCCATCCGAACGATGCACCACGACAATCGGGGTATTCGGCAGCTTTACATCCTTGTTGACCGACTGGATTGCTTCATCGTTCCAGCTTGTGATCTTTCCCATATAAATTCCGGCCAGCGCCGCAGGGGTAAACTTCAACTCTTGAGTTACGCCTGGCACGTTATAGGCCGGGACAACCGACCCCATGACAGTGGGAATGTGAACGATCTTAATCTTGGAGGCGGCGAGCTGTTCATCGCTCATGGGCCCATCACTGGCCCCGAAGTCCACAGTGCCGGAGGTCACCTGCCGGATCCCACCGCCGCTGCCTATCGACTGGTAATTGATCTCAATATCGGGGTGAAGTGTGTGGTATTCGCTGAACCATTTCGAGTAAATGGGGTAAGGGAAGGTCGCGCCCGCCCCATTCAAAGTGGTCTGCGCGAAACCAAGGGTCGTGAACGCGCTTATAAACAACACCGCAACAATGCGTGTAAACAAGTGAAAGTTTCTCCTCATATAGGATATTTGTAATCCCGATTTGTTAAAAACTTGTTACAGTCCGATGAACGCCGTAATAAAACCACTCCGAGCAGGCGGAATTTCATTCACATGCTGACGGTTGATCTTGATTCCCGCAGCCAGCGAAGATACATCTGCTCATACGATTCCTCACGCTGCTGGGCGAAGTGGCGCATACTATGGCCGCTGACCAGATGGCAGACCTCTTCCGCCAGGTTCTTGGTATGGTCGCCGGTCCGCTCCAGGGCCTGCGCCATTAACAGGACGTGAATGCTGGAACTTGCATAAGAATCACGCGTTTCCAGGTGACGCATGAAGATCAGGTTTCGAAAGCGGTCTACCTCGGAATCGGCGCGCACCACGGAGAAGGAAGCGTCGGCGTCGCGATGGATAAAGGCATGGTGGACATCGCGCAGCATCTTTTCAATTGCGCAGGCCATGCGGATCAGCTCGTTGATGTCCTGCATCTCGACTTTGGAATGGGTCGCCGTATATATATCGAGCAGCGAGCAGAGCAGGTCTCCAATCCGTTCCAGATCGATCGTGCATTTCAGGCAGGCAAGCAGCTCCCGGGTCTTTGCCGTGGCCGCCAGGCTCACAGCAGAACTTATATGCTCATCGATTTCACGGTCGAGTTCGTCGAGTTGCTTTTCGCACTCCAGGACCACCTGTAAGGATTGTTTGGAGTAGGTCCCCAGGGCATCGGCGGTGTATCCCATTGCGGTCTTCGCTACTTCAAAAGCCCGCGCCGTCAGCGACATAATACGAAGGTGGTCGCAATCGCGGTCCGCAGTCCATATGGTCGGCAGGGCAATTTCATGGGCGGTGGACATAGGAATCTCCCTCGACCTCGATTTTGCCGCCGAGTTGTGAAAGCCAGATTAAAACTCCATGAATATTTAAGAAAATATGCTGGCTTCGACATTAGCGGGGGCCAGCGGCAGGGTGAAATAAAAGGTGGAACCGCGATTCAATTCGCTTTCCACTCTGATTCTGCCGCGATGGGCCAGAACGATGTGCTTTACGATGGCAAGGCCCAGGCCGGTGCCTCCCGTCTCTCTTGATCGGGCCCGGTCCACGCGATAGAAACGTTCGAAAAGGCGGGGCAGATGCTCAAAGGCGATGCCGGAGCCGAAGTCACGGACGTAAAACTCACATCCATATTTGCTCTCTTTCACCCCCAGGTGGATGTTCCGTCCTTCCGCTCCATACTTCAGCCCATTTTCGATCAGATTTGAAAATACCTGATGAATGGCCTCAGGGTCGGCCAGGACCGTCTTGTCCTCGGACCGGTCAATGGTCAGCGTGACCCCTGCCGAATGCGCGATTCCGGTAAAACTCTGGAGCGCATCCTGGAGAAGCTCCTGGGCGGGGACGGGATGGATGCGAAAGCGCTGTTCTCCCGACTCCACCCGGGCCAAAGTCAGGAGATCTTCCGTGAGACGCGACATGCGGACGGTATTTTTGCGGATAATTTCCATAAATTCCCGGTGAGGGTCCCCCTCTGGAATGCTGTACAGCAAAGTTTCGGTATAGCCATGGATGGAGGTGAGCGGCGTTCGCAGCTCATGGGAGACATTCGCGATGAAGTCGCGCCGCGTCTTCTCCACGCGCTCTATCTCCGAGATGTCATGGAAGACGGCAACGGCTCCGCCATAGGGAAGGGGAGCGGTAATAATGTTGAAGGTGTGTCCTGGGATAAAGGATTGGGCCTTGGCCGTGGTGACTGTTTTTTCTTCCAGGGTTTGCTTCAACCCATACAGGAAATCAGGATCGCGGATGGCTTCCACCACGGAGATGCCGGGGCTGGCCTTCGCCGGAAGCAGGCGTTGCAGGGAGCGATTGGCCCATTGCACCTTCTGCTGGGGAGAAACTGCAATCACCGCATCCTGCATGCTGTTCAACAGGGTCTCCAGTTCGCTGCGATTGCTCTGCAATTCGGTGAAGCTTTCTTCCAGCTTGCGGGCGGTCTTATCGAGGGCGGAGGCGACCTGGGCAATCTCGTCAAATGAAGCTTCAGCAATGCGGGCGGAAAGGTCTCCGGCTGCGATCTGTTCCGCAAATCGCACGATGCGCCGCAGGCGTTTGGCGATCGAGTGAGAGGCAAGCCAGGCGATGATCGTTGCCAGCACAAGCGCCAGGGCGGAGCCTTTCAACAGCGTTCTCCGTACCGAGGCTGTGAGCGCCTGGACGGAAGAGAGAGGATATGCCAGGCGCACCGCTCCCCCGTGAATGGGGACGGCAACATAAAGAAAATCGATCCCGATGGTATGGCTGTGACGGATCGCATGTCCTTCCTGATTCTTAAACGCGCTTATAAATTCCGGACGGGTGGCATGGTTTTCCATGCTATCGGGGTCCGCTTCGGAATCCGCGAGGACGTGGCCGGTGGAATCGATTATGGTGACGCGGGCGTCCGCGGCCCGGGCCGCATCCTTCGCAAGCTGTTCGAGCGGGCGTTTTTTGTCGCTTTCCACCCGTTGGGCAAGCAGCCTGGTTTTTTGCAGGAGGGCGGCTTCTATCTGCGCCCGCAGAGAGTCTTCCCACGCGCGACGGACTGTAAAATCCAGAGTGACTGTGGCCGCGCCAATTACCAGCAGAAAGATGGCCATCAGCTTAAAAAAAATCCGGCTTCTCACTTCGGGACCTCGAAACGATACCCCGCCCCGCGGACGGTCTTAATATAACGCGGGTTCTCCGGGTCAGTTTCTATTTTCTCCCGAATGCGGCGCACATACACGTCCACGGAGCGCGGAGTCACAAAGCTGGTGTCCCGCCACACCGCATCCAGAAGCTGATCGCGGGTAAAGACACGTCCGGGATGCGATGCGAAATGTTCCAGCAGGCGGAATTCGGTTGCGGTGGTTTCAATGGGATTATCGTGTATGGAAACGATCATCGCTCCCGTATCTATAATCAGGTCACCGATCTTAAGAGTTTCCTTGGGCAAAGGCCGCTCAAATCTTCTCAGCACCGCCTTGACACGGGCGACGAGTTCGCGCGGGCTAAACGGTTTAATAATGTAATCATCGGCCCCGAGTTCCAGGCCTAAAATCCGGTCCGGTTCGCTCGCCTTGGCGGTAAGAAAAATGATGGGGACCATCCCCGTTTTTCGGTTTTCACGAATGCGCCGGCATAACGTCAACCCATCCCCGCCCGGTACCATGATGTCGAGCAGGAAGAGGGATGGCGTCTGGCGCTCGGCCTCGGCAAGCACGCTATGCGTGGAAGCAAAATAGCGGACCGCAAATCCCGCGGATTCCAGATGATGACGGACCAGCCGAGCTATATCAGTTTCGTCCTCAACCAGGAAAATGGATGGCTGCATGGCTGAATTGTAGCTGCTGAAGGCATATCTTAGCCCTCAAAACATGCATTTTAACCGGAATGTAATATTCGCTTAGACCGGGGATCGGATAGATCGCGGGGAAGCTTTGAATCATCTTCCTGCAATAAGTACCAACGCTGCCCTGCGATAAATGCTGGGGCCGATTAGAATGGCAATCGAATCGAACTGGTCCATGGACAACAAGAGTATTGCCCTGATTTTCTATGAAACCGCTGACCTGATGGAGGTCCGCGGAGACGATCCCTTTCGCATCCGCTCCTATCGTCGCGCGGCTGAAGCTTTGGAGGCTTTGCCGCAACCGCTTTCCGAGTTGGTTTCCGATACGAAAAAGCTGCTTGCCATCCCCGGGATCGGGAAGGGAATGGCTGCCAATATTCAGGAGCTCTTTCGCGAAGGCCGGCTCAAAATGCATGACGAACTGCTGCAAAAGTACCGTCCTTCCATGCTGGACCTGTTGAAGATACAGGGGCTGGGCCCCAAGACCATCGCCCTGATCTGGGATGCGTTTCAGGTCTGCGACATAGCGGGAGTGGAGAAGCTCGCGCGCGAAGGCAAATTACGCGAGCTGCCCCGGATGGGAGAGAAGCAGGAGCAGAAGATCCTGAAGGGGATTGAGGACTACCGGCGAATTTCCGGGCGCTTTCATCTGGACGATGCCGAGAAGATCGCCGATAAGCTGATTGAGTTTCTGGCGGAGATGCCGGGAGTGGAAAAAGTCACCCCAGCGGGCTCGCTGCGCCGCGGGCGGGAGACGGTGGGCGATCTCGATATCCTCATCACCGGCGCATGTTGCACCGATAGCCGTCTGGAAGAGCTGACGAATAAAATTCTGGTTTTTCCCGGCATAGCCGATGTGCTTGCCAAAGGCGGCAACAAAGTGAGCTTTAAGCTTCGCAGCGGGATGCAGGTGGACGTCAGGATGCTTGCTCCTGAATCGTTCGGCGCGGCCCTGCAATACTTCACCGGATCGAAGACCCACAACGTATCCATCCGGCAGCGCGCCCTCAAAATGGGATATACGCTCAATGAATATGGGCTCAGCCGCCTCGAAGGCGGAGAGCGTGTCGCCGGGGCCAGTGAAGAGGAAATCTATGCCCGGCTGGGTCTCGCTTACATCGCGCCGGAGCTGCGCGAGAACTGTGGTGAAATTGAAGCCGCGGAAAAACATGCCCTGCCCCGTCTAATTGAGCAGGCGGACATCCGGGGCGATGTGCACATGCATACGGTCGAAACCGATGGCCGCTGCACCATCGAGGAGATGGCGCTCGCCGCCCGCGAGCGGGGCTACGAATACATGGCCATCACCGACCATTCCAAGAACCTGGCATTCGCCAATGGTCTGGACGATAAACGGGCCGAGGAGCACATTGCGAGAATCCGCCAGGCGAATAAAACCATTGAAGGGATTACGATCTTCGCCGGCATCGAGGTGGACATCCTGGCTGATGGCGAGTTAGACCTCTCTGATTCCGTTCTTGAGCAGATGGACCTGGTGATTGCAAGCGTGCACTCGTACTTCCAGCAGGAGCCGTCAAAAATGACTGACCGCCTGCTGCGGGCCATTTCCAACAAGAACACTTCTATTATTGGCCACCCTACTGGACGCATCCTGCTGCGCCGCGATGCCTATGAATACGATATGGACGCCGTGCTCCTGGCGGCGGCGCGCGAGAAGGTTGCAATGGAGCACAATGCCTATCCGGACCGGCTCGATTTATGCGACCGGCATCTCAGGATGGCACGGGAACGGGGCGTAAAGATCGTGATCAACACCGATGCCCACCATACCTCTCACATGGAGAAGATCCGGTATGGGATCCTGCAGGCGCGCCGGGCGTGGCTTACCCCGGACGACGTCCTGAACACGCGTTCCACAGCCGAGTTCGCCAGGGCGATGAAACGGGCATGAAATCTCTGGAATTTTGCTGCCTCTCCGGACAAATGAGCATCTTACATTCCGGCGGGTAGTGGGCGCTTCACACATATTTAGAGATGAGGTTTTTTATGATGGTTGATGGAGCAAGGAAAGAAAAAGAAAAGACCATCTACGATGCGGGTCATGTGCCGATTACAGAGGAGATGGACTCCGCGCGCTGGACGCTGCCTCCGGTGGTCCCGGTCGTGGTTGCATTGGTCGTGTTGGGCGCCCTCGTGGCGGGGTATCTATTGCTTTCCCGCAAGCCGCCAACTTCCTCCGGGGCGGTCACGCGGCTGGAGATCGTGCCGGTGCACGTGCAATCATCGAGATCCCTTGCTCCGGGGCAGGAAGGTCAAGTAGGCGGTTCGGAGGAGATCTTCGATCAGGTAGTTGTGGCGGTCCAACTGGGCATCAAGAATGCCACCGATAGGCCCATGTACATTAACGACATCGAGGCAAAGCTGGCCACCGACCAGAAGGAGTATTCCGACGAAGCGGCGCCGGCGGGCGATTATGAGCGGCTTTTCCAGGCCTATCCCACGTTAAAGCAGAATGCCATTCCACCCTTTAAATCCGAGACCAAAATGGCCCCCGGCGAAAAGCAGGATGGAATGGCAATCTTCAGCTTTCCCGTGACGAAAGACGTCTGGGACAAGCGCAAGTCCTTCAAGGTGACGGTCAATATCTACGATCATGCACCGCTGGTGCTCGATACCGCTCAGGCTGCAAAGACCGCGCAGCCCTGATTAAGGGGTAATCGGCACCGGCGCATTTTTCGGGGTGGAGAGATAACCGATCACCCGGTTTTTTGATACCTGATTGACCACCAGCTCGTAGAGAAAATGGTCCCGGCCGGTGTAGAACTGCACCGGTTCATTCAT
>CAYTQA010000021.1:0-3514 GCA_964439495.1 uncultured Terriglobales bacterium
GGTAAAAGCGCCCTCCGTAATATTCCAGAAGAGCAGCTTGCTCAAAGCGGCGGACCGTCTCCTTGGTGCCCAGGATGGGTTTGCCCAGCGGGTGGTCTTTCCAGAAATTCTGGGTGAAGATTTCATGGACCAGATAATCGGGGCTGTCTTCATCCATCTTGATCTCTTCCAGAATCACGCCCTGCTCACGGACAATGTCCTTGGCGTCGAATACCGGATTGAGGACGATATCGCTGAGTACGTCCATGGCGATTGGCAGATGGTCGTCGAGGACCTTCACGTTGAAGCAGATACATTCCTTTGCGGTAAAGGCGTCCATGTTGCCGCCAATGGAATCCACCTGGCGGGCGATGTCCTGGGCGCTGCGCGTGGTAGTGCCCTTGAACACCATGTGTTCGACAAAATGCGAGATGCCGTTTAATGCAGCCTCTTCATGGCGCGAGCCGGTCTTCACCCAAATCCCAATCGAGACGGAGCGGACGTAGGACATCTCTTCGGTGATAACCGTCAAGCCATTGGGCAGAACGGTTCGGCGAATATTTCTGGTGGTATCGACCATACGATTTTCCTTTTTTCGAGGCGGAGATTCGCTGGACGAATCTAATAACACTCAGGAGACCTAACCAATGCCCCAGGGCAAGCAAGCCGTCCCAGGCAGGTGAACCGCTCCAGTGCTAGACTAACAGGATTGTAGACACCTGAATCAGCTTATTGGATGCATGACTGCGGAGAAACAATGCGGACTATTAGGCTTTTCTTTTCAAGAGCTTAACTCGGTTGTGCAAAACTTTGGCCAGCCCTCTTATCGGGGACGCCAGCTTTTCGACGCCATTTACCGGCAACGCCTGGATGCGGTGGACAAGGTCACCACCCTGCCGCTGGCCTTCCGGCAACGACTTGCGGAGGAAGGTTTCAAGATCGAAGTTCCGCGGATTGAGAAGAGATTTCAATCGCTGGATGGGACCGTCCGTTATCTAATCGCCTTCGCCGACGAGCAGAGCGCGGAGACGGTATGGATGCCGGAGGGTGATGGTGGCGAAGCTGGCGATGGCAGTGAGTCGGGCGAAGAAGAGCAGCAGGAGCTTGCCCATCCTGACCGCCGCCGCGCCTTCAATCGTGCGACCATTTGCGTCTCCAGCCAGATCGGTTGCGCGGTCAATTGTCAGTTCTGCCTGACCGCCCAGCTTGGCATAAACCGCAATCTCACCGCCGGAGAAATTGTGGGGCAGGTGATCTCCGTCCTGAACGACCACCAGGTGGACCTCGAAAAGCAGCGCATCAATCTTGTATTTATGGGAATGGGGGAGCCCTTCCTCAACTATGACAATTTCATGAAGGCCGTGCGCCTGCTGGTGGAAGGCGTGGGTTTTCCGGAGTCGCGCATGACGGTTTCGACCTCCGGCATCGTTCCCCGCATTGAAGAGTTTGGGAAGGAGCCAATTCGGCCCAAGCTGGCCATTTCCCTGAACGGTCCCAATGACGAGCTTCGCGAGCGGATCATGCCCATTAATCGCAAGTGGAACCTGGAGGCCTTGCTTGCCGCGGCAAGGAGTTTCCCATTACGTCCGCGGGAGCGCCTTACATTTGAATATGTGCTGCTCGACCAGGTGAATGATTCCATCGAAAATGCCCGGGAGGTGGCGGACCTGGTGCAGGGCATCCGCTGTAAGGTCAACCTCATCGCCCTGAATCCCGGCCCCGGCATCGGCTTTGGGACCCCCGCCGAGTCCCGCGTCCACGGCTTTCAAGGTATACTTGCAAACGCCGGCATTCCGGTATTTATTCGCCGGCCTCGCGGTCGGGACATTTATGCCGCGTGCGGCCAGTTAAAACGCACGGTTGCCTAGCCCAAAAAGCAACTGCTCACTAGCTATTCGCAACTCATGAATATGTCTTTGGCCGTTCTCGTAGACCCTTTATATAAGCGACTCCTTGCCTGTCTATTGCCCGGGATCCTTTTTCTGACCTCATGCTCCTCCCTGCAATCCCAGTTTCAAAAGGCCCGAGCCCAGGAAGAGCGGGGAAACTGGAGCGAAGCAGTTGTTCGATACGAGCGCATCGTCCCGCGAGTGGACGAAAATGACCGCCGTCTGCTGGCCGGCCTATATGCGCACCTGGGATATTGCCTGATGAAGCTGGAGCGTCCGGTAGAGGCGCTTACCAACCTGCAGAAGGCGCTGGAATACGATTATTCCAATACCGAAGCCCATCTGTATTTGCTGGAAATCTATTCCGCTGCCGGAAGGCCGGAGAAGGCAGGCCCGGAGATCCAGTATCTGGTGCAGCATAACCCCTCCGATACCCAGGCGCTCACCGCCATTGGAGCGGCCTACGCCGCGGAAGGAAATGACGCCGCCGCTGAAGACATGCTGTTGCAGGCCTTTCATGGTGGCCCGCAGCGTGAAGCCGCAGCGCAGGCGCTGGCCGAGATCTATGCTCGCGATCAGGAGATGGATAAAGCCCGTCAGATTTTGCATGAAGCGGCCGGCTCTCCGGCCCACAATGCGGCGCCGCTGCTTTATCTTGCCCGGCTGGAAGAAGAGCAGGGAAATAACGATGCCGCCGAACAGGCCTACCGGCAGGCGGTGACCGCCCAGGACAATACTGAAACCAATCTCCGCCTGGCACAGTACCTGCAGCGGGTTTCGAAGCTCCAGGAGGCGGAAGCAATCCTGCGCAAAGTTGACGCCATGCGTCCGCAACAGCCCTTCTCCGTGGCCGATATGGAGCTGAATACCGGCCATTGGATCAATGCGCTGCGTGGATATCAGGCGGCCTTCAGCTCGTTGATCGACCGTTATGCCGCAAAGCCTTCGCGTACAGCGGGTTGGCAATCGGCGATAGGGGCGCGCATGGTTGAAGCCGACCTTCAGCTCCTGATGCGCCAGTCTGGTTCCGCGCAATCCGCCAGCGCTGCCTTGAACGTGGCCCAGGAACATCTGGCGCAATTCCGCTCCGCGCTCGATCCGGTGACGCTGGCCGTGCTGGAAAGCGAGATCGCATTGGCCGAAGGGGACAACGTCCGGGCCCGCCAGAAGGCCGAACTTGCGCTTCAACATCAGGAGGATGCGCCTCCTGCGCATTATGTCCTCGGCGTGGTCGATTATCGGCAGGGCCGGGTCGCGGACGCGGTGGAGGAATGGCAGAACGCGGTCGATCAGAACTCCAGGTATTATCCCGCGCGGCTGGCGCTGGCCCATGCGGAGCTGCAGCAGGGCGATGCTTCCAAGGCGGAAGAATATGTGATCGATGTGGTAAGGGACGAGCCGGCGAACCTGGACGCGCTGGTCCTATATGCGCGCATCCTCATGGCCCAGCATCGTTACGATTCCGCCAGTCTGCTCGCCTTACGGGCGGGGGTTGCCGATAGCTCCTCGGCGGAGCCGCACGTCCTGATGGGAGAGCTTGAGATGGCGCAGCACCATTTTTCGCAGGCGCTCCTGGAATATGAGAAAGCGGTAGTGATCGATCCGCAATCACCCTCCGCTATCCAGGGACTTACATCGGTATACCG
>CAYTQA010000021.1:3524-17151 GCA_964439495.1 uncultured Terriglobales bacterium
AACGTCACTCGCGCGATGGTGAAGAAGATGGAGGAGACCGCAAGTAATCCTCCCGCATCCCCCGCTCTGATGGAACTTGCAGGGCGTCTCTATGCCGATCACGGCTGGTACGAGGATGCGAAACGGTGCTTTCAACGGGAGTTGCAATTAGGCGGCGCACAGTCCGCCTCCGCTCAGGCGCTCACCAACATCTACTTTGCTCCGGACGCAACTCAGGGCAGTCAAGTTGTAAACGCCGCGGCCATTCAGGATTATGAAGCCGCTGTCCACAAGGGAGACGCCACCGGAGTGGCTGCAAACAATCTGGCGTGGATCTATGCCCAGCAGGGGGACAAGCTGGATCGGGCGTTTACGCTTGCGCAACAAGCCTTCAATGTTGCTCCGCGAAATCCCGCCGTGCTCGACACTCTGGGTTTTGTGCTGCTCAAACGGCGGGAGTACAGCCAGGCGGTGCAGGTGCTGAAGAAAGCCAGTGAGATGCTGGCCCGCGTCCCCGTGGGCCATGAAGACAGGGAATTGTTCTCTGCCATCGAGCAACATCTAAAAGAAGCCTGCCTCCGATCCGGTCAACCCGAACTTGTTGCCCAAGCCTCCAATGTAGATGGCTCCCGCGCGGTCTTCGCGCGCGACCGTCACAAAGGAGATTGAAAATGGCAGTTTCGAATCGTGAGCAACTGGCCGGCATGAAGGTTGCGGTCCTTCTTACCGACGGCTTCGAACAGGCTGAATTTGTTGAACCCAAAAATGCGCTGATTGCGGCGGGAGCGAAGATCACCGTGATTGCTCCCAAGGCGGGAGAAGTCCAGGGATTCAACCACCACGATAAAGCCGACAAGTTCAAAGCGGAAACATCTCTCGAAGACGCAAAGGCCTCTGACTTTGATGCCCTGCTGCTTCCCGGTGGAGCGTTGAATGCGGATGCCCTCCGGATGGAAAAGAAGGCCCAGGAGTTTGCGCGTGAAATGGATCAATCAGGCAAGCCCATTGCCGTGATCTGTCACGCTCCCTGGCTGCTGGTATCCGCCGGGCTGGTCAAAGGGCGAAAACTCACCAGTTATCACACCATCCAGGACGACCTCCGGAACGCCGGGGCCAATTGGGAGGATGCCGAAGTGGTCCGCGACAAAAATTGGGTGAGCAGCCGCCAGCCAAAGGACATTCCCGCGTTCAACCGTGAGATGCTCTCCCTCTTTGAAGAGAATCTGGCAGGCAATCGGCGCGCCGCATAAATCATCCTTCTTTATACCGGGCCCGCCCATGCGGGCCTGATTCGATAACCAAAAAACTTTTCTAGAGAGGTGCACACATGAGAGCCGTCGTATTTCATGGTATTGGCGACATACGTCTCGATAAAGTTCCAGAACCGAAAATTGAAAAGCCCACGGACGCGATCGTCCGGCTGACTTAAGCGCAATCTGCGGCACCGACCTGCACATGGTGCGTGGGACCATGGCGCCGATGAAACCCGGCGCCATTCTCGGCCATGAAGGCGTGGGGATCGTCGAAGAAGTGGGCAAGGCCGTCCGCAACTTCAAGCGCGGAGACCGGGTGGTGATCGGTTCCACCATCGGTTGCGGCAATTGCTCCTATTGCCGCGATGGATACTACTCGCAATGCGATAAGGCCAATCCCAACGGTCCTGATGCCGGTACCGCTTTCTTCGGCGGTCCCATCATGGCGGGGCCGTTCGATGGACTTCAGGCCGAATACGCCCGTGTTCCTTATGCCAACGTGAACCTGGTCAAGTTGCCGCCGGAGGTCACGGACGACCAGGCCATCCTCCTCTCGGACATCTTCCCCACGGCCTACATGGCCGCGGAGCTGGCCGAGATCAAGCCGGGAAAGACCCTGGCCGTGTTCGGCTGCGGGCCAGTGGGACAGTTTGTGATTGCCAGCGCCAAGCTGATGAATGTGGGCCGTATCTTCGCCGTCGATACCATCCCCTCGCGGCTCGAAATGGCCCGCGATCAGGGCGCGGAGATCATTGACTTTAACGCGGAAGATCCGCTTGAGGCCATTAAAGCCTTTACCGGCGGCATCGGCGTGGACCGCGCTGTCGATGCCGTGGGCGTGGATGCCAATGCTCCCAATGAAGGGCCGGGGGCAAAGAAGATCAAGAAACCGCTTCAGAAAATGGAGCAGAAGATGGTCGCGCCCAAAACTCATAAAGTGGGCGATAATTGGCATCCGGGCGACGCGCCATCTCAGGCGCTTAGCTGGGCTGTGGACGCGCTGGCCAAGGCCGGCACGCTCTCCATTATTGGCGTCTATCCGCAGACCGTGCGCCATTTTCCCATCGGGCAGGCGATGAACAAAAACCTGACCATCAGAATGGGAAACTGCAATCACCGCAAATACATTCCGCGGCTGGTGGAGATGGTGCGGAATGGGACGGTGGAACCCTCGGCGGTCCTCTCCAACGTCGAGCCGCTCACCAATGTGATTGACGCTTACAAGGCCTTCGATACTCGTCAGCCCGGATGGGTGAAGGTCATGCTCGATCCATCGGAAAGCCCGGCGTTGGCGGCGTAAGAACGGATGACGAAGTGAAGGAAGGGAATTGCCCTTCCTTCCCGCGCGGCATTCGGTTCTCCTCCCACCCGGAAGTATTCTCACACCCTCCCAAGATGGGTCCTTCATCATTTATTAAAACCATTCATTAAAATAGTTTGACACTCCGAATGGATGGCAGTAGCATTGCCGCATCAAAATCTGGCTTCCCTGAAAAAGCGATAGAACGAACTCTCTGGAGGAGAAATGCGCGTACTGTTCCGTGTATCGGTTCTCATTGCACTTTTTAGCTGCTTCTGTCTTACTGCTCCAGCGCAGGAAATCACAGGAAGCATCGCTGGGACGGTGAAAGACTCGCAAGGCGCGGTCATTCCCAATGCAACCGTCACCTTGACCAACACAGATAAAAATGCGGTCATACGCACGGTCAACACCGGCGCCAACGGAGAGTTCTCCGCCCCGCTGTTGCCCATTGGGCACTATTCGTTGACCGTCGACTCGGCTGGTTTCGAGAAGTTCACGCAGCAGAACATCGTGTTGAATGTGGGCGACCATCTCACATTTTTTCCGGTCCTGGCGGTCGGTTCGGCCACGCAAACCGTCTCCGTCGAGGCTGCGGCAAACCAGGTGAACCTGCAATCGGCACAGGCCTCGGGTTTAATTACCGGGACCCAGGTGCGCGAGCTGGCCTTGAATGGCCGCAACTGGGAGCAGTTGGTGACGCTTGTGCCAGGGGTGTCCGATGCCGGCAACGCGGACCAGCTTTACGTGGGCGCCTTTGCTCCGCAGGGAACCAATCTCGTGACCTTTTCCATTAATGGCGGACGCCGCGAGGAAAATAACTACATGATTGATGGCGCGGACAATATCGACCGCGGCTCCGGCCTGACCCTGCTTTCGTTCCCCAGTGTGGATGCGATCGCCGAGTTTCAGGTCATCCGCAGTCAATACAGCCCGGAATATGGACGCGCCGCGAGCGGGCAGGTGAATGTAATCACCAAGTCCGGCAATAGTAGCTTGCATGGCTCGCTTTACGAATTCAATCGCAATAATATTTTTAACGCCAACAGCTACTTCAATAAGAGGGCGCAGATTGCTAAAGGAGCGGCGAACAGGCCGCCCATTCTACGCTACAACGACTTCGGAGGGACCATCGGCGGTCCGGTATGGATCCCGAAGATTTACGAACAAAGAGACAAAACTTTCTTCTTCTTTTCCGAGGAGGCCCGCCGAAACTTCAACTATTCCAATGGGAGCGCCGAAGTGCCCACGACGGCCATGCTGAATGGCCAATTTCTGCACCCGGTTTGCGTCTCCTTTAATACAAACAACACTTGCGCGAGCACCGGGACTTCCATTTCGACCGTAAATCCGGTGGCGGCGGCTTATATGAAGGACATCTTCTCCAAGTACCCGCAGCCGAATAACACGGCCACCGATCCGTTCAACTATATTTCGACGTTGCGGGGCGTCTTCAACTTCCGCGAGGAAATCTACAAGATCGATCACATCGTCAACCAGAAGCTGGCGTTAAGCGGCAAGGTCCTGCGGGATTCGATCCCGACGCGCGAGGCGGGCGGTCTGTTCACCAATATACCGCTCGATAATATTGGCACGACATATACCAATTCGCCGGGACACAATTACACCCTTCGGGCCACAATTACGATGAGCCCAACCTTCATCATCGAACCCGGATATTTATATTCCTATGGCGCCATCCTGAGCACTCCAAACAATCTTCTGAATGTGGCGAATTCGCCGGATGTGGTCAGCGCACTCAATGGAGCGTTGCCCTTTCCCACGGTCCTCGGACGCATTCCGAATCTGACGCTCTCGGGTGGCACTGGACCGCAGACCTTTGGCCCCTATAAGGACTACAACATCAACCACAACGCCTTCACGAATGTAACCAAAGTGGTCGGTGCGCACACCTTCAAGCTTGGCGCGACCTATTACCACTATGAGAAGCATGAGAATGCGGGGAGCGGAAACCAGGGTACTTTTGCCATGAATACGAACGGACTGCCGAGCGGTACCGGTACAATCGGCTTTGAGCAGGCCTGGGCGAACTTCCTGCTCGGTCGTGTCGGGACCTTCTCCCAAAGCTCGCTCGACCTTACTGCGGACATCAAGGACAATCAATTCGAGTACTTCGCGCAGGATAGCTGGAGAGCGAAGCCCAACCTGACGCTCACATATGGCTTCCGCCACTCTTTCTTCCGCCAGCCCACCAGCGGCACCGGAATTCTGCAAAACTTCGATCCCGCAACCTACGACCTGGGCAAAGCGCCCTGCATCACTTCCACTGGCGCCATTGATGTGACCAAGAGCCCGACCGGGACGCTCACCAGCGCATGTAATCCAAATTACGATCCTCTCAACGGGTATATCTTCCCCGCGGGACACGCCCCGGCAGGGGTTAGCGGACACATCTCTCCATGGGGCAGCAAGCTCGGGCCCGAGTACAATCTCGCGATTGCGCCCCGGCTGGGTGTCTCGTGGGACCCGTACGGAAAAGGCAAGACCGCAATCCGCGCCGGCTTTGGGATGTTCTATGATAGCGGCGACATCTTTGGGAATGCCGAGAACGACGTCTTCACGGGCGTGGGATACCAGAACAATGTCTCTTTCACCAATGTCACTTTACAAAGCCCAACCGGAGGAGCGCCCATTCCGTCCACCGGTATTACGCCCAACATTACGCAACTCCAGATGCGCATCGACGAAAAATATAAAGCTCCTTATACGCAGCAATGGAGCCTGGACCTGCAAAATGAGCTTGGGACCGGCTGGGTCCTGGACCTTGGCTATTATGGCCAGAACGGCATCCATCTGCCCGGCTTTTTCGATAATAATCAACCCGCAGTAGATGCCTATTTGAATTGCACCAATGCTACTCCCTGCAAGAGCGGGACGAATAACATCAGCTTCAGTACGACCGTGAACGGGGTCCCCGTGGTTGCCGTGACTCCAAGTAACACCAATCTGCTGAACGCACTCCGGCCTTACATCGGATATTCGGGCGGCAATGCCGTGGAGAACATCTACACGGAAAACTACAATGGGCTGCAGACGCAGTTGCAGAAGCAATTCGCCGGCAATACCCTGGTCAATATTTCTTATACCTGGAGCCATGCCCTTACCACGTATGTGGCGGACCGTTCCACTGGGTCCATCATGCCGGTGCAGGGCCACATCCGCGATAACAACTACGGCCCAGGCATCGGCGACAGGCGCCATGTGTTGACTGCCAACTTCGTATGGGACGTTCCCTGGTTGATCAAGCAACCAGGATTCGTTGGTCATGTCCTCGGGGGATGGGAAGTTTCCGGCATTCAAACCTTCCAAACCGGCCTTCCGGCAACTGTGACTCAGTCTGTAATCGACCCGACCGGGGCAGACTGCCTTGGGCCTTCCCCTTGCTCCTTGCGGGCCGATCAGATTGGGGACCCCAATAGTGGCGCGCCACATACCTATACCCAGTATTTCAACACTGCCGCCTTTGTAGCCCCTGCGGCAGGCCAGACAACGTTGCCCAGCGAACGCCCGGGCGCCGTGCGTCTGCCGGGATTCTGGCGTACCGATATGGGACTGTTCAAAAATCTCAAGTTTACCGAACGGTTCACGGGCCAGTTCCGGGCAGAAGCATTCAACGTCTTTAACCACACCAACCCGGTTTGCTGCTCATCGTTATCCATGAGCGGCGGAAAATCCTTCGGCGCAATCACTGCAACCCGCGATCCCCGCACCATGGAATTGGGATTGAAGTTGTTGTTCTAATCCACACAATATCCTTTAAACAGGGAAGGCCCACTCACAAATGAGTGGGCCTTTTTGTTTGTCATCCAGAGCGTCGCGCGAGGCGAGTTCGCGAGATAAGCGCAAGCGAAGGACCCCGGGAATGCCTCTTTTATGATTGCAGCCTTAGGCTTTCACCCAGCTCTTCCATGAGTTTCAAGTTTCGCGGAATCACGAAATATAAACATTGGATATGTTTACCACAGAGACACTGAGTCACAGAGCATTCGGGATTCAAGATGAACGAATAAGTGATTCAGTTCGGCAATCCATTAGTCATTCAACCCCTCCAATTAAAATTTCCGATTCGCGTCCCACTTTGTTCTTTTCTGTGTCTCTGTGCTCTAAAAGCCTGTAGCTGTATTCATGGTCCTCTACTTTCTTAGGGCCTTTCGACTCGCATAGAGTGCTCGCTCACGATCAGGGTATAGAGAAGTTTTAAAGTACAATCAGCGTGTGGCTACCCTGCGCGAATACCGTCCTGAAGACTTCGATGTCCTCTGGCAGCTCGACCAGAGATGCTTTGAAGAAGGCATTTCCTACAGCCAGGCAGAGCTGCGCCACTACCTGAAACGAAGCAGCAGCTTTACCCTGATTGCGGAAGAGGGAAGCAGGGCCGTCGGATTCCTGATTGTGGATTGGGACCGCCGCGGCTTCGGACACATCATCACCATCGATGTCGATCCAGAATTCCGGCGGCATGGAATCGGCGCCACCCTGATGAGGGCCGCGGAGGAGAAGCTGCGCGAGCGGGGCTGCGGGGCGGTGGTGTTGGAGACGGCGGTCAATAATATGGCCGCGTTGGCCTTCTATAAGGCCCATGGGTATTCGGTCCTGAAGACCATCCCTCGCTACTATCTCAACAGCATTGACGCTTTTCTGATGGGCAAGAAGATGGCGGTTGCCATGCCGGCCGTCTCGCCTCCGGCTCCGGCCCGGTGAACACGTTACCGATTTGATTTTTGCATGCGATGCAGGGCAGCCTGGGCGGCGGCATAATCGCTGGCAAGTTCGACGGCGCTTTTGTAAGCCGCTTGCGCCCCGGCGATGTCCCCGGTTTTCTCCAGCAGGACTCCAAGACGATACTCTGCCTGGCATGCGGGGCCTGCCTCGCTCCGGCCTTCTCCGGCAAGATACCTGCGCAGCAGTGCTATCGCCCCAGGAAAGTTTCTTCCCGCGCGCAGCAGCAGACCAGCGCCATCGAAGAGCTCCGGACCCTCTTTGATGGAAGCTGCCGCCATCCGGTTTACCGTGTCTTCCATCTCACTGATGCGGCCCGCATGGTAATAAAAAGAGGCAAGATCCAAGAGGTGGGCGGCGGGATCTTTGCTCTCCCGGACCGCATTTTTATATTCGCTTTCCGCCACGTCGGGCTGTTTCCGGTGCTCGGCGATTGCGGCCCGAAGCCAATGCGCGAGAGGGGGATCATGCCGGGCGATGATGGCGGCCTGGGCTTCGGCCTTGTCGATGCCTCCGCCCATGAAGCCCGGGGCCTCAATGTAATATTCCGATAAATCGGCACGGGCGGCCATGTCATCGGGCGCGAGTTGGACAGCATGTTCAAAAGCGGTGCGCACCTTGGGGGCAAGGGTGGCGGCGATCACAAAACTGGCATGCTCCGCCTTTCTTCCCTGGGCGCGTCCCAGCCAGAGTTGATGGCGGCCATTGTTCGCATCAAGAGAAACCGAACGCTGGCATTCGGCAATCGCCCTGTCCCACTGTTCCTCTTCAAAATAAGCGCGGCAGAGCAGGTTGTGCGCTTCCGCATCGTTTCCATTCGTGTGCAGCCGTTCATTGAGCGCGACGATAGCGGTATTGACCTTGCCTTCGGCGATCAGGCGAGGAATATCCTGGGCATGGGCCGGCGCCGGAAATGCGAGCCATACTCCCAGCGGGCAGAGAAGAAAGCGAGCGATGGCACAAAGAAACCGGGTCAGGGGACGGGCCGTGAAAAAATTCATTTTGAATGCCAGCCTATTGGGTGGACTTGACCGGCAGCCCATCGCGCAGCGGTTGCGAATCGATGGCGCCGATCGCGACCACCTGCCCGGGTTGCAGTCCCTTGGCGACTTCCACGCGGGTAAGGCTGGTAAGTGTGGTGTCTACGTCTTGCCGTTTGAGGCGGCCATCCTGCACCACATAGACGTAGCGCGCGTTATTCTCCATGTGAATGGCCTCGCGGGCCACGGTGATTACGTTGTGGTCGCGGGCCAGGGTAATCGAGACGGTCACGTTGGTGTTGGGCAGCAGGCGTCCATCGGGATTGTCCACCGCGCATATCGCCTGACCAACGTTGCGGGTGCCCAGCGTGGTCACGGTATAAGGTATCTGGGTGATTTTCCCGCCCCAGGATTTTCCCGGTAATGCGTCCCAGGTGATGGTGACCGGTTGCCCCACCGCCAGGCGGCCAATTTCCGGCTCGTCAACAAAGGCGCGCACCTGTACGTTTTTTAAATTGGCCATCTGCAGCAGCAGTTCGCCGGGCTGCGCGTATTCGCCGGCATGAATGGGAATGGAATAGACCATGCCATCGTTGGGGGCATGGATGGCGGAGTTCTTGAGCAGGTCCTCGGCCGCACTATAAGAGGCGCGGGCCTCTCCGACCGATGCCTGTACCTTCTCCACCTCCGGACGCGAGAACCGTTCCGTGCTTTTTTCCTGAGTCAGTTTGAGATCGGAGTTGGCGCGGGCCAGCCGGTTCATGGCATCCTGCACTTCAGCGGGAGAAGCCGCGCCGGTCTGCTGAAGTTTCTGCAGGGCCTGCAGGTTGCGCTGGGCGGCATCTCTTTCAGTCTGGGCCTTTACCAGCTCAGCCTGATTGGTAAGCACTTCTTCCTGGGTCCCGCCGCTCTGCGTAGCGTGGACCTCGGCCTGCGCCGCCTTTAATTGGGCGACGGCCCGTGCCTCCTGGGCGCGGGCGGAGGCATCATCGAGCTGCATCAGCAACTGTCCCGCCTTCACCCAGTCTCCTTCTTTCACCAGGATCTTCTTTACCGTGCTGGGCGCAATGGCATGGGCCTCAAAATTATTCAGCGGTTCGACCTTGCCATTGGTGGAAAGGCTGTTCACCAGGTCTTCGACCGTTGCTTTGTCGGTGCGTATCCAGACTTCGCCGCGACGACGGGAGACAAAGGCCGCCAGCAGCACCACGATCAGCGTTACGCCGACGAGGAAAATCCAGAGGCGCGACCTCTGGACGGTATTACGGGGATGTTGTTCTTGACTTGCCATTTCTAACGCAATCGTTCCAATTGCCTAAAAGGGTTAGTATATCTGACGCGAGGCCGACATCGCCGCACAAACAAAAGTATCAGGAGAGCAGCTCCAGCCGCCAAACGTGTTGCTCTTCGGGAGCGATACAGATTCGATGCCGTTGCGCCGCCATCGGCTACAACTTCTGTCCCGACATCCCGAAAACCGCATCTTATGTTTTCATAAAACGTTGTTGACCGGAGTCGCCCCATGGCCCTGCGCGTTCGCGAGATGAAGGAAGTTGCAAAGAATGTTTATCACGACCTGGACCGCACGCGTGTTTTTTCCATTGCCGCCGGCCTGGCTTATTACTTTGTCCTCGCCCTTTTCCCCTTGCTCATATTTTTGGCTACTTTGCTGGGCTTTCTGCCCTTTCCTCATCTCTTCGACCAGATTCTCGACTTGATGGCCCGCTTTGTTCCCCCTGACGCCATGGGACTGGTAAAGCAGGTCCTGCAAAGCGTATTGAAGGCAAGGCATCCCGGGCTGCTCTCCTTTGGCATTATCGGGACGCTCTGGGCCGCTTCCGGCGGGTTCGCCGCCATGATGGAGGCGCTCGACATCGCTTACGACGTGAAGCAATCGCGCCCCTTCTGGAAAAGCAAGCTGGTGTCGCTGGGACTTACGTGCACCATCGGCGCCTTTATGGCAATTGCCATGGTGGTGCTGATGGCGGGACCGAAATTCGGCGTCTTCCTGGCCAGATTCTTCCACGTCTCCTGGCTGTTTGCGAAGCTCTGGCCCTTCCTGCGCTGGGGCATCGAGTTCCTATGCATCGTGGTTGCGCTGGAGCTGCTCTACTATATGGGTCCAAACGTGAAGCAGCGGTTCAAGTCCACTCTGCCGGGGGCATTAATAGGAGTTACGGCGTGGATCGTGGCTTCGATTGCCGTGAGCATTTACATCAGCCATTTTGGGAATTACAACGCGACCTATGGGGCGCTGGGAGCAGGAATTGCGCTGATGCTCTGGCTCTATGTGTCGGCGGTGGCCATACTGATTGGCGCGGAAGTAAATGCCGAACTGCTGCATGAAAAGGGAGCTGAAGTGGAAGGCCAGCAGGAACTCGCGCCGGGCGAAAAACCCGAGCTGCCCCAGGCTGCATAAAACCATCTCCCCCTAAATTGCGAGGAGTTTCAGGCAGATGCCTGGAAGTAGCGGTTGCAGATCCAACAAACCCTCCGGCGTTGGACTTTATGCCGAGCGGCTGGATTTGTGGAGCAGCTCTTTTTCCAGGTTCGTGAACGTGCTCTCCGAGAGAATACCGCGCTCGACCACGGCCCGCTCCGACTCGTAAGGCCGGGCTTCTATGATGCGGTCCGCGAGTACGGGGCCGATGCCGTAAACGCTCAACAATTCATCCCGGCTGACTGTGTTGAGCGCAACCACCGGGCCGACGCCTAATTTCTCTCCGGCATGCCTTATCTGCTCTTTCCCCTGCTCCACCGCCTTGCTGACGCGATCGCCCAATTCCTGCACCTTTTCGCGGCCCGCATCCACGATTGCGTGTGGGTCCTGTGCCAGCCGTTTCACGGCCTGCGCCTGCCGCCGTGCGCCGTGGGTAATCTGCTGGCGGGTGCTTTCTCCGCTACGTGGCGCAATCAGCAGACCTGCACCCAGGCCTACCCCCAAACCGGTCAAGAACATCTTCATAGAGTCTCCTATTCCTTACTGTGATTCTGAAAAGATGCACGAAATGGAGAAGGGTTTGCCGCCGCAGTATACAGGGCAGGGAGATAAAGCAGGAAGACAGTGAGAATCTCAGTGTCTTCGGGAGGTCAGATGACGTTCTTGACCGAGAAGCCCCAAAGCTGCAACAGCTCCAGCGGCACGTACTTGTGGTCCTTGTTTTTATAGACCCACTCTTTCAGGTTGAGCGAGTCTGCATATTGTTCGGGTTTAAGGCCCAGCAGCTTCACTTCGCTTTCGAAGGAGCTTGCAACGACTTCAAGCTTGTAAGATGCCGGTTTTCCCCAATTAACGTTGCCACGTGGTTTTGACATGAATACATTCATTATACGTCAGATTGATGAGCCACGCGCCTTCCATTGGTTACTTTGGACCGCAATAGCAGCTAACTGCGCGCAGAACGCAATGTGAGTAAGGTCACTTCTGGCGGGCAATCGAATCGCACCGGCACGCCGATCACCCCGATGCCGCGGTTGGTGTAGAGCTGCAAGGATCGGATGTGGTAATGGCCGCCGGGATATTTGCGCGCCAGCGGAGGCAGCCACAGCGATTGCAGATGCGGCACGTGAATTTGTCCGCCATGGGAGTGTCCGGAAAGCTGTAAATCGATGGAGTACTGTGCGCTGAAATCCGCATAATCGGGCTCATGCGCCAGGAGAATCACGGCATCGTCCTTGGGCGCCTGTTGACGCGCCAAATCCAGTCGTGGAGTGCCCTCCAGCACGTCGTCAATTCCAGCCAGCCATAGCCGCGCCCCTTCCCGCTCCAAGGCCACGGATCGATTGCGCAACATCTGGATTCCCTGAGCATGAAGGGCTTCGGCGACCAGGTCAGCGTCCACCAGATAATCATGGTTTCCCAGCACCGCGTACACGCCAAGCGGGGCATGCAGCCGCGACAACAGCCGCGCGCATGGCTCGATATGGCGCACCACCTGCTTGCGTGAGGATTGCGTGATGAAATCGCCCGTGAGGACAATTACATCGGGATTGAGCGCAGCGACACTTTCTACCGCTCTCCCGATCTCGGAGTCGCCGGTATACGGCCCATGATGCAGATCGCTGATCTGGGCGATCCTCAGCCGGTCGAACTGCACTGGCAGCCGGTCAAGGCGAATTTCGATGCGGGTGACATCAATCCTATTGGGTTCAATCAGGGATGAATAGCCGGCGCCGGCTGCCAGTCCGGCAATCCCACAAGCGGCGAGGGAATTGCGCAAGAATGTTCGGCGGGACAGTTGGGGAGAAGCCTGGGTCACTCTTCTTTCTTCCTGGATTGTTTCCACGTCGCTTCAGGTCCCCACCGGAGCGAAATCAATTCCAATACTGTTCGCCCATGTATGCAGCTCAAATTTGTGCTCTGTCGTTCGTTTTCCTATTCATTATAGCGAATGCCGTTTCAGGCTTTGCTCTCCCTTGAACCCGAGCACTTGCGGCAGGCGAGGCTCTCGTTAATGCGCGGGCAATGAAAAAATTACCACCCCAAGGGCCACCTCTCATTTGCTAAGTAATTGATTTAATGGAAACAACGTTTGGTAAGCTCCGTGCCTTAATACACGTAAAGACCTATTCAGTCCCATTGAAGAAGGCAAGGAGGTCAGTCTTGAAGCTGACCACAATCGTTTGGCGCTCTCTTATTGCCGCAGCTTTGACCGGCGCTGTCGGGTGCAGCACAGGCCCGGATGCAGCCCACGTTCAGCCGGCGCCTTTTTCGCAGAGCAATGATGAAGCTGCCAATCAGCAAACCAGCGTCGCTCCAGGCGATCCAAGTTCCCTGGTTCCCACGGCAACAATCGTCGCCGCCGGAACATCCATTGCGGTCCGGCTGCAGGATGCGGTTTCCAGCGCGACCGCGAATACCGGAGATCGCTTCAAGGCTGTCCTGGCGGAGCCGCTGGTGGCAAGCGATGGGCAAAGCCTGGCTCCTCGCGGAGCGGCAGTGACCGGCCAGGTTGTGGCCGCCCGCCATTCCGGACGCTTGCATGGTTCCGGCTATGTTCGCATCGCGCTTACCTCGGTCGAAATGAAAGGAAAAGTCGTCCCGATCCGCAGCACCACCCTCTTTACTGCTGGCCAGACGGCCAATAAGCGCAATGTGGAGATGATCGGCGGAGGCGCGTTGGCGAGGCCATTGCCAGAGGCGTTGGTCCCTACGGGCCCACGCCCGCTACAGCGCATTGCGGTGACAACGGCGTCCGGGACGGACGCGCCCATCCCCGCCGGAAAGAAAAAGGTGGGGTTTGGCCCGGAGCGCACGCTCGTTTTTCGCTTAAAGCAGCCGGTCAGGCTCGGTTAAAAGTTTGTTTCCCTTGGCACAGAGAAACGGGGCGCCGGTTTTCGGCGCCTTTTTTTTTCAGATTTTCGGCCTGGTCCTT
>CAYTQA010000022.1:0-17066 GCA_964439495.1 uncultured Terriglobales bacterium
CGGACTCACGCTTCTGGGGAATTACACATGGTCGAAGAGCATCGACGATCTGCCGGTTGGCGGCGGCGTCAGCGAGATCGGCGCCGATTCGGTTTCCGCTCTTCCTTATGACAGTCCGTTGCGTCACCAGTTCGATCGCGGCCCTTCCGACTTCGACCATACCCATCGTTTCGTGGGCTCTTATGTGTGGGCGCTTCCCAAGGCGGGCACAAACCGGCTGCTGCAGGGAATCCTGGGCAATTGGCAACTCAGCGGTATCGTGAGCGCCCAGACTGGACGGCCATTCACGGTGTTGTTGGGACGCGGTCAACCGAACGATCCCTCTCAGACCGGAATTGGGCAGGATCGCGGAGTGCTGTTGGCCGGGGCATCGCCATACGGTCCGGGCGCTTGCGCCGGAGTGAGCTTTCCAAATAAATGCGTGGCCTTCCTCAATAAAAGTTCATTTGCGCAGCCGGCGACTGGCACCTTCGGCAACATCGGGAAGGGAAGTCTGCGCTGGCCCGGCTCGTTCAATTGGGACATGGGATTGGGAAAGACCTTTCCCTTCACCGAACGCATGAACCTCCAGTTCAGGGCGGAGTTCTTCAATGTTTTCAATCACGTGAATTATCGCAGCGATGAAAGCGCAATCGGCAGTGCCGCTAATTTGAATGGCAGCTCGTTCGGGAAATTCAGCTCGGCGGAAGATCCGCGCATCGGTCAGCTTGCGTTGAAGCTGGTCTTTTAGGAAAAGGTCTTCTACAAAGGCCAGCGCATTCCGTGTTCGCACGGGACGGAATCTGCATATTGGCGGCGGAAGTCTTCACCGGCTTCCGCCCCAGCGCTACGCATTCCAAGAACGAAACGCATTTATACATTCATAAGGAGATCGCATGTCCATGAATAAAGATTGCGGGGATAAAGATTCGGAAGATAAAAATTCACGCCGAAATTTCCTGCAGGTTGTGGGCGCGGGCATGGCTGGGGTCGCGCTGGGCTCGAATCCCGCCCGGGCGGAAACATCTCCGGTGCAGGGGCCTTCGGGCGCGTCTGCCGCTCCCATTTATTCGGTGAAGGCATTCGGCGCAAAGGGCGATGGAATGGCGGTGGACACGCCCGCCGTGAACCGCGCTATTGAAGCTGCCGCCGCCGCGGGCGGAGGCACAGTGCATTTTCCCTCCGGGACTTATAAGTGCTTCTCCATCCATTTAAAGAGCAAAGTTGGGTTGTACCTGGATGCGGGAGCGACCATCCTTGCGGCGGATTCAGGCAGCGAGGGCCAGTACGATCCGGCGGAGCCCAACCAGTGGGACAAATATCAGGATTACGGTCATAGCCACTGGCACAATAGCCTGATCTGGGGTGAGGGGATCGATAATTTCAGCATCCAGGGTCCGGGCCTGATCTGGGGCAAAGGGCTCAGCCGGGGTGGCAGGGAGCAGCCTCGGGCGGAAGATCCCGGCGTGGGGAACAAGGCAATCTCGCTTAAAAATTGCCGCAATGTGCTCCTGCGCGACTTTTCGATTTTGCATGGCGGACACTTCGGCATCCTGGCCACCGCTGTGGACAACTTCACCATCGACAATCTCACCATCGATACCAATCGCGACGGAATGGACATCGACTGCTGCCGCAATGTGCGGGTTTCCAATTGCAGCGTCAACTCGCCCTGGGACGATGGGATCTGCCCGAAAAGTTCTTTTGGGCTGGGATATGCCCGGGCGACGGAGAATGTCACCATCGTGAATTGCTTTGTCAGCGGCTATCTTGAAGGCTCGCTGCTCGACGGCAGCTTCAAGCGCGTCCGCGCCCGTGAAGGGGTTGCGCCCACCGGACGAATCAAATTCGGGACTGAATCGAATGGCGGGTTCAAGAACATCACGATTTCAAACTGCGTCTTCGATTTCTGCCGCGGACTGGCCCTGGAGACTGTGGACGGCGGGCTGCTCGAAGACGTGACCATCTCCAATATCACCATGCGCGACATCGACAACTCGCCCATCTTCCTGCGCCTGGGCAGCCGCATGCGCGGGCCGGAAGGGACGCCGGTGGGAGCGCTGCGCCGCGTCAAGATCAGCAACATTGTGTGTTCCAATTCGGTGGCGCCCCTGGGTTCGATTATCAGCGGCATTCCCGGGCATGAGATCGAAGATGTGAGCCTCAGCGATATTTACATCCAGCATCAGGGCGGGGGCAGCGAGGCCGACGCCGCTATTCAGCCGCCGGAAAAAGAGAATGTTTATCCCGAGCCCACCATGTTCGGTCCGGTCATGCCCAGCCATGGATTTTTTGTACGTCACGCCAAAAACATCCATTTCAAGGATGTCGAGATCGTCTCTATGAATCCGGATGCGAGGCCGGTATTTGCATTGCAGCAGGTGAAAGGCGCGGACTTCTTCCGGGTGAAGGCGCAACGCGCCGCCAATGTCCCCATGTTTGCCTTAAAGCAGGTTGAGGACCTCAGCATCGCGCAAAGCCGGCCCATCCCCGATACTTATCTCAATCATGTGGACGATAAAAAGCTGTAGCCCGCGAGGGAAAGGCCGATGAAAACTCGCCGCGACTGTGTAAAGCTGTTCGGCATGAGCGCCGCTGCTCTCCTTTTTAGATCGCCACTGAATGGGAGCACGGGCCTGGACATTCCATCGGCTGACGATACCCCCGGTCCCTGGCAGCGGCTCGGAACTATTCTGGACCGTATCAAGCCTCCCGTATTTCCCGCGCGCGATTTCGAGATTACAAAATCGGGCGCGGTGGGGGACGGCAAAACCGATTGCACAGCAGCTTTCCGCGCAGCTATTGCCGCCTGCAACGCAGCCGGAGGCGGTCGCGTGGTTGTGCCGGCGGGCGAGTTCCTTACCGGCGCCATTCATCTGAAGAGCAACGTAAACCTTCATCTGGCCTCCGGCTCCACTATCAGGTTCAGCCGCGACCCCAAAAAGTATCTGCCGCCCGTCTTCACTCGATGGGAAGGCGTGGAACTGATGAACTATTCGCCATTCCTCTATGCCTTCGAGCAGGAGAACATCGCGATCACGGGAGAAGGAACGTTGGACGGCCAGGCCGATGCCGAATTCTGGTGGCCATGGAAAGGCAAGGCAAACTGGGGATGGAGGCGGGGAGCTCCTGAACAATCGAAGGACCGAAGTATTCTCTCGGCAATGGCTGAAAAGGGAATACCAGTCAGGGAGCGCGTCTTTGGCGACGGCCATTACCTGCGTCCGCAATTCATCCAGCCGTATCGCTGCAAAAATGTCCTCATCGAAGGGTCAAGCTTTTGAACTCTCCCATGTGGCAGGTGAATCCTGTGCTTTGCTCCAATGTGACCGTGCAAAAGCTCACCATCATCAGCACTGGACCCAATACCGATGGCTGCGATCCCGAATCCTGCACGGATGTGCTGATTAAAGATTGCTTCTTCGATACCGGCGACGATTGCATCGCCATCAAATCGGGCAGGAATGCGGATGGAAGGCGCCTGCATGCGCCCGCGCGAAACATCGTGATCCAGGGCTGCCATATGAAAAACGGTCACGGCGGGGTCACGGTGGGCAGCGAAATCTCAGGTGGGGTGAGTAATGTATTCGCGGAAAACTGCCAGATGGACAGTCCGGACCTGGATTTCGCCATTCGCATAAAAAATAACGCCATGCGCGGCGGACTGATCGAGAAGGTCCATGTGCGTGACATCGCCGTGGGCCAGGTCTCAACCGCGGCGATCGCGATCGACTTCTATTATGAAGAAGGCGAGAGAGGGAAGTTCGCTCCAGTGGTCCGAAATGTGGACATTCGGGGACTTACAACTCAAAAGGCGAAATACGCGCTCTATCTGCGCGGCTTCAAGCAGGCGCCCATCGCAAATGTTCTGGTCGAGGATTGCGACTTCAACGGGGTCGCCGAAGCCAGCGTCCTCGATAACGTGAAAAACCTTATGGTGCGGAATGTTCGCATCAATGGGAAAATTGTGAATACCTAGCCAGGTGAATAAAGGGGACCGAATCAATATGCCATTCATACAGGAAAACTTTCTGCTGCAAAACGAAACCGCCCGGCGGCTTTACAGGAACTACGCCGTGGAGGAGCCCATCCTCGATTATCATTGCCATCTTTCTCCGCAGGAAGTTGCCGACGACCGGCGCTTTGGCAATCTTTACGAAATCTGGCTGGAGGGCGACCACTATAAATGGCGGGCCATGCGGGCCAACGGCGTCCCGGAGCCTTATTGCACCGGGAATGCCGATCCATACGAAAAGTTTCTGGCATGGGCGCGCACCGTGCCGCATACGTTGCGCAATCCGCTCTATCACTGGACGCATCTGGAATTGAAGCGCTATTTCGATATCGACGAGCTGCTCGATGAAAATACCGCGCCGGGAATCTGGAAGCGCGCCAACGAGCGATTGAAGGAAGCCGGGTTCAGCGCCCAGGGCATATTGAAAAAATTTCGTGTGCGGGCGGTATGCACGACCGACGATCCGGTCGACACGCTGGAGCCTCATAAGCGCATCGCTGCCTCCGGGCTGGAGACGCGCGTCTATCCCACGTTCCGCCCCGATAAGGCCCTGCGCGCCGGCGATCCTCACGCATTCAACTCATGGGTGGACCACCTGGGGGCCAGTGCCAACGTTGACGTTTCCAGCCTCGCCGCCTTTCTTCAGGCGCTGGACAAGCGCCATGCTTACTTCCACGAGTTGGGTTGCCGCTTGTCCGATCATGGACTGGAGCGCTGCCACGCGGATTTCTGCACGGAAAAAGAGGCGAGCTCGATTTTTGATGTGGCCCGCTCGCGAAAGGCCCTGACGAATGAACAACAGGAGAAGTTCGCCAGCTTTCTGATGTTGTTCTTCGGCCATCTCGATGCGAAACGAGGGTGGACCAAGCAGCTTCATCTGGGCGCATATCGCAACGTGAATCCGCGGATGCTGGCCACGCTGGGCCGCGATACCGGCTTCGATTCGATTGGCGACTGGCCGCAGGCAGCGGCACTGGGGGCCTATCTCGGTCGCCTCGACCAGGAAAACGCCTTGCCCCGAATGGTCCTCTACAACCTGAACCCCGCCGACGATTACATTTTTGCGGCCATGATTGGAAACTTCCAGGATGGATCGCTGCCCGGCAAAGTCCAATACGGCAGCGGATGGTGGTTTCTCGACCAGAAAGAGGCCATGGAGTGGCAGTTGAATGCGCTCTCCAACGCCGGACTGCTCAGCCGGTTCATCGGAATGCTCACCGATTCGCGCTCCTTCATGTCCTACCCGCGCCATGAATATTTTCGCCGCGTCCTATGCAACCTGATAGGCGCCGACGTGGAAAGCGGCCTGCTTCCGGACAAGGAAGAGCTGGTTGGGACGATGGTGCGAAACGTCTGCTTCAGAAATGCCGCGAACTATCTGGGGCTTGAGCTGGAGCGGAGTTCGAAGAAGGTGGAAGGCAAAGGAGCCGGCTCCCGCTCATCGACACGGCGGTAAGTTGGACCCTTAAACAGTTTTCAGTTTCAAGTTTCCAGTTTCAACTTTCAAAACAGAAAGTTTGGGTGGGGAAAATTCTCACTCATCTCGGGGAAGAATTCCTCAATACCGAATCAGGGGTTTTCGACTGCTACGCTCGCTCAAGATGATTTCAAAAGATGACAATCCTAATAAAGCAGACAATCTTAAGAGGCCTCTGAAAAAATGAAGAGGAACCCCCATACGTAACAGGGCATGGCTTTCAGCCGTGCCGCTAGCCGCTCATATAAACTCGGCTTCAGCCACTGCATATTCCTTCGCTCCGTCATGCTGCGCTCCGGCCTTCGGCAGAGCGGTACAAAATTCCTGATTCGGTTCTTTTCGGCAGGGTTAAAAACCCTGCCCTGTTACGTGTCGTGTTCTCGAAAGCGCAACGTGGAAGCAGTTGCGAGGCGCGGCCCGGCGATTCATCGGTGGGAAAGCTTGCATTAAAAATGTGAACTCGGAGGGGTGACACGATCTGCGGCATTCTCGTTGAAATTCCCTGAAGCAGCCTGGGGCCCACATCATTCTGTTTGTTTTGAAACTGGAAACTCGTAACTTGAAACTTTTCAACCCGATTGCGACAAACAAAAAAAGAGACGGAGGTGAATCCGTCTCTTTCCCTTCGATTTTCTGAAGCAAATCCTCAATCGAATTTGATTGGGGTCGCCTTGGCTTCCTCGAAGGTCACGCGCCGTTTCTCGCGATAGGCGATGTTGGCCATGTGGGCCGCGACCGCCGAGCGATATCCGGTTTCCACGCTGGCATTCGGCTGCTTACGCGACTTCACGCAGTCGATAAAGTTTGCCATGTGGTCCTGGTCCGGGGTATTCCCGGTGAGCGCCGGGGCGCCGGGGCGGTTGATTTTCTCGGGGTAGTAGCGGATGCCCGAAGCGGACTTGCCGGTCACCATATCGGTTGAACCCATCAGATGCTCGACCGTCCCATCGCTGCCCAGCAGGCGCTCTCCCAACCCATAATGGCTGTTGCTGAAGGTGGATTGCCAGGTCACAACCAGGTCGTTGGGATAATCGAGCGTGACCACGATCGTGTCCGGCACCTGCCGACCGTCCTTCACCGAGAAGACCCCGCCCGACATATAGGCCGCAGTGGGCAGATCGAGGTCGAGGGCGGTGATGATCCAGGCGATCTGGTGCACCATGTTCTCGGTGATGTTGCCGCCGGAAAATTCCCAGAATAAGCGCCAGTTCATGAATTTGTAGCCGTCGAACGGACGCGAGGGACGTCCGTTGAGGAACGCCTCCCAGTTCACATTCTGGGCGTTGCAGTCCGAGGGGACCTCGCGAACCCATTGGCCCTTGCCATGCGGCGTGTTGCGGCTCATCCACGACTCGACCTGGGTGATCTTGCCGACGATGCCATCGCCAATCCATTTTTTGGTGTCGGCAAGGGAGCCATCGCTTTCGTGCTGCAACCCGATCTGCACCACGCGATTGGAGTTTTTCGCCGCATTCAGGCATTTTTCCGCCTCCGGGATCGACCAAGTCATGGTCTTCTCGGAGTAAAGGTCCTTGCCGGCAGCCAACGCATCCACGAAGTGCAGCGCGTGGATGTGCAGCGGACTGGCCACGATCACGGCGTCGATGTCCTTCATGTCCAGCAGCCGGCGATAGTCGTTCAGCGTCTGGATGTTGGGCGCCAGGGCCTTGGCTTCCTCGCGGCGGCGAGTGTAAATATCCGCAATCGCCACCAGTTCGGCGTTGGGGACCTTCTGTACCTGCTTGAGCAAATCTGTTCCACGCCCGCCCACCCCGATCATGCCCACGCGGACGCGATCATTGGCGCCGAGCACGCGGGAAGGGGGATAGAGCATGAAAGCAGCGCTCCCGAGCGCGGCTTGTTTGACGAAATCACGTCTTCCTATTTTATTGTCTGCCATCTTATTGTTCCTCTCCTGTCCAAATCTCACTTAAAAAACGAATGACCACTTTCCCTGGCCGCGGATGGGCGAAGGTACTGCCGCATGACCGAGGCAAAATCGGCGATTGCGATCTCCGGCTCTTCAATATCGGGGTGCCAGGCCTTCTCCCATTCGAACGAATAATAGCCGCGATATCCCATGGCGGCGAGCAGCTCGACCTGTCGATTTACCGGAACGTCCCCGCGCCCGGTGAGGACGTAATGGCGATCCTTGCCTTCCGTCCGGGAATCTTTCAGATGGGTGTGGCGAATGTACCTGCCCAACTGGCTGACCGTGACCTGCGGATCTTCGTTGCCTTGGGCGAAGGTGTTATGCGCGTCCCACAGCAGGCCCACATGCGGAGAGCGGGCCTTTTCGAGGACCTCCCGCAAAATCGCCGAGTTGGTGAAATCGCCATGCGATTCGATCAGCACCATCACATGCTTTGGACCGGCATAATTGCCAAGTTCGTGAAGGCCGGACGCAACCCGCTCCACGGTCTGGTCGCGGGGAGCAACGATTTTGTTGCCGAAGACGCGAACGTAAGGGGCTTCCAGCGCGGAGGCCAGGTCAATGAAGCGGCGAGCGTCCGCCAATTGTTGCTGGCGCTTCTCCGGATCGGCGTCGTGGAGGTTGGCCCCGCTGCTCACGCAGGAGATGCGCAGACCGCGCGCTGCAACTTCTTTTTTGGATTGCGCGATACGCTCCGGGCTGAATTGCGGGCGGGAGGGCACGTCCATGGTCCCCTTCAGGCCGCGCAACTCGACGGCCGCAAAGCCGTTCTGTTGCGCGAAATCAAGGACCTTGAGCCAGTCCCATTCCGGACATCCCAGGGTAGAGAAGCCGATGGGCAGGCGCTCTCCCGTAGCGCGCGTAGCGATGGGTAGCGCCGCCATGGTCCAGGCCATGCCTTGCATAAACCGCCGCCGCGTTATCAGGTTATTAAGCATTTCAGTTTCCCCGATGGATCCGGCAGCAATCCGGCCAGCGGGGCGTTGCAAAATTTTTATCTCCGCACCTGGGCCACGATCTCAGGATGGCGCGAAGCCTTGTAGATGGCTTCGATCAATGCAACACTGCGCCTCCCCTCGCGCCCATCGCAGGCCGGCGGACCATTCTCTTTTACCGCGCGGATAAAATCTTCAATCGCGCTCTGGTGGCCGCGGACATCGGTCACCGCCGGAGAGTTTGCGCTGGGGTTCCGGTCGCCCATCTCCTCGCCTGCGATCTGCTCCTGCGCGCCTCGAAGATCGATGGCCAGCAAACGATCGTGCTCCAGTATGGCCGTTCCCTCGGAGCCGGTGATCTCAACCCGCCGCGGGGCGCCGGGATAGGCGGCTGTCGTCGCCAGCAATGTTCCCATCGCGCCGCTGGCAAATTCAAGCATGGCAATGGCCGTGTCCTCGGTCTCGATATCGTGCAGCATTGCCGCCGTCCTGGCCTGGACGCTTACCACGTCTCCGAGCAGCCACAGCAGCAAATCCACGGTGTGCACTCCCTGGTTCATCAATGCGCCGCCGCCATCCAATGCCCATGTGCCTCTCCAGCGCGAATCGGCATAGTACTCGCGCGGGCGATACCATTTCACCCGGGCCTCGGCCAGCAATATCCTGCCCAGCCTTCCCTCCGCGATGAGCCGCTTCAACCGGCGAATGTCCGGCTTAAAACGGTCCTGAAAAATCACTCCCAGCTTCACGCCGGCCCGCTCGCACTCTAGAGTCAGCGCCTCGGCGCGTTCCGCGCTGATGTCGATCGGCTTCTCCACCAGCACATGCAGACCCCGGCGCGCCGCCCGGATGCCCTGGGCAGCGTGCAATCCTGAAGGGCTGCCGATGATGACCATCTCCATCGGACGATGCGCCAGAAAAGCTTCCAAGTCGCTGTAGGGGACGGCCCCATGTTCCCGGGAGAGCCGCCCCACTTTTTCAGCGTTGCTTCCGTAAACCGCCGCGACTTCCACGCCGGGAATCGCGCGCGCGGCGCGTGCATGCGTGGCGCTGATGTTGCCCCCGCCGATCAGTCCCACGCGCATGGTTATGCCTTCAGCGCGCCAGCCTTCTCCAGGTCCGCTTTCATCCCCGCCCAACTCTGGCGCGTGGATTCCTCCGGAGTGCCGGCGCCCCGCCAGTGCGTCTCCAGGCTCACGGCATAGTGGTAACCATCACGCTTCAGGGCCTTGAATTGCCCCACCCAGTCAATGATGCCGCGTCCCATGGCTGCCCATTCATATCCGTTGCCCTCGCGTCCCTTGCCGGTCGGACTCTTGGTTACGTCCTTGCAATGGCAATGGCCGATGCGCTCCTTGGGCAAAAGATTGTAGGCATCGGGATAAGTAACTTCGTCATGCGTGGCGGCATTGCCCGGGTCCCAATTCAACATCAGATAAGGGGACTTCACCGCATTCAGCGTTCTGGCGGCTTCGGCGCCGGTTGCGGTGTTGCAGGCAAGTTCATTTTCCAGGAGCAGGACCAGGCCCTTCTTGCCGACTTTATTGGCCGCCTCCATCAGCTTCTCGTCAATAGCGGCGCGATAAGGCTTCTGATCGTCGAGACGCCAGAAATCGAAGCCGCGCACCCGGTCGGTTTTGAATGCCTTGGCCAGTTCCATGCTGCGCTCCAGCACTTCGTCCTGCTGCTTGAAGGTGAAGTCCGCATTGAACTGGTCACGCTTGGGGCTGAACTTTGACCTGGGCGCTCCAGGCCAATCCGCTTTAAACAGCGGGCTGGCAATGTCGGTGACGCGCAGACGGTTCTTCTCCAGGATCTTGCGCGCCTCGTCGATTTCCTTGGCGTCGAGCTTGAGCAGGTTTTTGCCCCACATGCCGCGCAGCTCAATCCATCCCATGCCGAAGTCGCGGGAGGCAATCTCGCACGCGCGCCCAAAGTCCTGCGTGATTTCATCATTGATAACTGCAACTCTAAAGGGAGACTTCATACCGTAAGCCCGAGCCTTTCTTCGATGTATTTTTTACTGATTTCCGCCGATTCCTTTGGGGTCCTGCTCTTGTCCGGCACGCTATCCAGCTCCACCACTGCCCAGCCCCGGAAATGCACTTTATGGAGCGCCTCGATTACTGCGGGAAGATCGACCTTTCCGCGGCCAAGCTCCACGAAGCGATAAGGTTGCTTTGCGCCCGCATTGGCATCGGGGGAGAGGTTCTCAACGTCCTTTATATGCAGGAACAGGAGCCGGTCGTGGTATTTCTGGATGGCCTTCACCGGATCTCCTCCACCCTCGAAATAATGGGCGACATCGAGCTCCAGCTTGACGTAGCGAGGATCGGCGGCATCCAGGATCTGGTCGAGCTCCTCAGGATGTTCGCTAAGCGTGCCCATGTGATTGTGATATCCCAGAGGGATACCAAGGTCGGTGGTACGCTTGCCGATTTCCGTGAGCAAACGGCCCAGACGCTTGTAGTCCGCCGCGGTCACCGGACGCTCCTTGGGCCGCTGATCGGTCACCTGCAGATAGTGGCCGCCAACATCATGGACGAATTTGGCATTGGCGGTGTGTTTGGCGATCTCGTCGGCCTCAACTGCGGGATCGATGCGGACGTTGCCGCTGGAGAGTGCGACCAGGGTGAGCTGGTGCTTTTGCAGGTCCTCCCGCAGCTCAGCCGGGCTGGCAAATTCCTTGATGACGTTGGAGCGCAACTGGATGCCGTGGAAGCCGAGCGCGGCGATGTCTTCGATCGCCTGCCGGTCCTGGCCGCCCCAGGTAATGGACGCGTATCCGATGTGAATCTCGGTTGGCCCGGTGGAGATTGGAACATCGAAATACGAGAGGTCCATCGGGGGATAAAGCATCTCCGGCGCCAGCAACGCATGGCCAGGCAACGCTGAGACGGCCGTGACCGCCGCGAGCGCGCCAGCATTGGAAAGAAATTGACGACGCGAAATTCGAAACGACATTAAGCACCTCCTTGATTGTGGGTTTGCAGGGGATGAACATGGTCCGCAAAGATAATGCGGCGGCCTTGCTCGATGGCCTGGTTTCCAAGCGCCACCGTGACACCGGCCCGCCATGCGGTCTGCTCGTCCGCCTGCGGACGCTGATGATTGCGAATACTCTCGATGAAAGAATGACAGGCTACGTAATCGGCATTGCCCTCCGCGCCCTCAGGGACCGGGAGGGGCTCCCCCGGACCGAGATACGGTTTTTCGGCGCGATAACTGGCGCCGGTGACAATGCCATGCTCCACCACGGTTTCTCTGGCAGCGGCGGAGCTGCTTAACTTGGGCTCGTAATACATGGTGCCGCCGTCCTCCAGAAGCACAATGCTGCCATCCGTCCCAAGCACGCGGACCTGCGCGCCATCCAGGCGGTTGGTTGTAATGGAGCTGAAGAACAGGGTCTGTCCGGTGGGATAACGATAGGTGACCTGCACGTTGTCATTGGTCTCGCGGCCATCTTTCCAGAAATCGATGCCGCCGCTGCCGACCACCGACTCCGGTATTCCGCCGAAGACCTCGTTGGCGAAGTTGATGTGGTGAGATCCAAGCTCGGCCACCAGCCCGCCAGAGTACTCTTTATAAAGCCGCCAGTTGATCAGCCGCTCCAGCTTTTTGTTATTGGGATCGGGCACCGGACGCCGCCAGTTATTATTGCGGTGCCAGTAGGCGTAAATCTGCGTGACCCGGCCAATCTGTCCCGCCTTGATTCGGCGCAGCGCCTCCCGGTACCACGGCGCGTAGTGATATTGCAGTCCCACCTGATAGGCCTTGCCGGTGCGTCTGACCGCGTCCACGATGCGGCCACATTCCTCCACGGTAAGCGCCATGCTCTTCTCGCCATAAACCGGTCGGCCGCTCTCCAGGGCGGCAACGACGTGCTCCGAATGGAACGAAAGCGGGGTGGAGACGATGATGGCATCAAGGTCCTTCGCCGTCAGCAGTTGGCGATAATCTCCATACGTTGGAGTATTCTCGCCGGTAATTTTGCGGGCCTGCGCAAAGCGGGGTTCATATACGTCGCATAGACCCTGGAAGCGGACCCCAGGAACACGCAGGAAGGTCCGCATCAACTGCTGTCCCCGACTTCCGGGACCGATAATTCCGAGATTGATTGTGTCCGATGGAGAGAGAGGTTTTTCCTCGCCCAATCCCGATAAGCTCAATGCCGAGACCGCGCCCAGCGCTCCCACGGCATGGCCGAAAAATTCACGCCTGTTCATTTCTTACGAGGCACCTTTCCTTGATTCAGAGTTCCAGCAAGCTGTGCCGGGACTTCGTTAGAAGAGTTAGCGATTTCATTCGCGGCGCCCTCCCAGTTCCACGCAACCATGCGGGGGGACTGCTGCTCGCCAACCATCCAGAGTCCGGACGAATGCGGTACCGATTTCAATAATTCTTTTCCTGCCACCGGTCCCATCACGAACATCGAAGTTGAAAGCGCATCCGTGGTGGTCCCGTCGGGAGCAATCACGGTCGTCTGAAGGACGTCCTCCACTGGCTTGCCCGTCCGCGGATCCATGATGTGGCAATAGGTGCGGCCATTGAGCTGGAAAAATTTTTCGTAGCTCCCCGAGGTGGACAAAGACTGGTCCCGCAACAGTACCGTGGAAACGGTGTGGGCGCGGTCGCCGGGCCTAGGCACTTGGACGGGCCATCCACTTTTTCCCGGAGGCGCGCCCAGCGCATAGAGAGTGCTTGATCCGGCATCCACCAATGCGGAAGTGATGCCAGCTTCGCGAATCACGTCCACGACGCGGTCCACAGCATAGCCTTTGCCGATCGCGCCCAGATCGATCTCCACTCCGGGCCGGGTAAAGCGCACACTGTGGTTCGCCGCATTCAATTTTATGTTTTGCCATCCCACATTTTCCCGGGCGCGCGCGAGTTCTTGCGAAGTAGGGTAATGCCCATGTCCACGGAAGAACCCCCAGGCCCGCATGAGCGGACCCACGGTGACATCGAATGCTCCATCGGTGCGCCGGCTGTAATCGAGGGAGGTCTGAAGCAGGCCAAAAACTTCAGGATCGGTGGTGACTTCCTCGCGCGCGGCCGTCCGGTTGATGCGGGAGAGTTCGCTTGAGGACCGATAATTGCTCAACGCTTGTTCCAGGCGCTCTATTTCCTCAAATGCGGCCTCGAATGTGGAGGAGGCATGTTGCGCGTTTCGCGCGTACAGATAAATAGTGAAGTTCGTGCCCATGGCGGGGCGCGACTGGACAAACAACTCGGTTGCAAAGGCCCGGCAGGGATTGGATAGCGCAATCCATGCCACCGCAAACGCAACAGCGTAGCGGAAGCTTACGATTGCCTGTCTACCTGACGTTCTTTTCACAAACCTGCCTTGACTGCTCGCGATAAACTTATGCGTTTACAACGCTGGGCGCGGGCGACACCTTGCCGCTTCGGGCCTCCTGAACAATCTGCACGAACTGGCGCGCCCGTCCGGTGATCTCCGAATCCAATCCGGCGCGCAGGGCACTAAGATCGACCAGGTCCGCGCCCACGCCGATGGCGGCTGAGCCTGCTTTAATAAAATCCGCGGCATTCTTGAGCGATACACCACCGGTGGGGACCATTTCAATTTGCGGCAGCGGCGCCTTTAATGACTTGATATAGCTTGCCCCACCCAACGATCCGGCGGGAAAAACCTTCACAAAGTCCGCTCCCGCCGACCATGCGGTCACGACTTCCGTGGGAGTCAGCGCGCCCGCCATGATGGCGACGCCATGATCGCGGCAAAAGCCGATCGTCCCCAGGTCGAGCGCGGGGCTCACGATAAATTGCGCTCCGGCATCCAGGCACTGCTGCGCGGTCTTTGCATCCAGCACCGTGCCGGCGCCAATGATGGCGTCCGATCCAACCTCCCGGACCAATTCCCGGATCATCTGGACCGCCCCCGGGACCGTCATAGTAACTTCCAGGATTGGAATGCCGCCTTTCAAAATCGCCGTAATGGCGCGACGGGCAATCTCGGTCGAGTCGGCGCGTACTACCGGGATGACACCCACATTCCTGATCTGCCGGATAATCTCCGATTTCCCCATGGACATAAACTCGCTCCGCTTCCTCAGTTTACCGCTTAGAGACAGGCATCCGGCAGCCAACCCGATAAAACGCTTTTCGCGGGTTTGATCTGCAAGCCTTCAATTTGGCCTGACCTTTCCTTCGTTATAAAAAGTTGATTGTCGCCAGTCATCTTCGAAGCCTCCAGCAATTGAATGATGAAAAGCGCTGGGGGATATGTGGCCCGCCGCCATGATGATCGAAGACCCGCGGAGTAGAGATGAAGCGCCGGATTGAAAAGTCCAAGAACCTTCTGTTCGATGTGGTTGACGGCAGCGGGCAGTGCCGCAGAGTTCTTTGTCTTCCGCCGAATTGCTCAGCGATGCTGTCACCGACTAGCCCCTGTGTCCCTTTTTATTCCGCGCCGCGTTCATCTACCCGGAACCAGTTCACCATATTGAAAGCCGGTGTTACAGCCGGCCCGAATCGGAAAGTTGAAAAGTTTTCATGGCCGCGCTGGTACGCAATCCGGCTTCATTCCCGATAAAGCCCATATACCTGGAAATCTCGTCGCACACGCCCTTCAGGACGGAGCCGATCTCTTTTTCCTTTTCCAGAATCCGCGCGATGGCCCCGGAAACGCTCATGGCCGCCATCGCTGTTCCCCTGCCATCCGAGATGGCGGCGCCGATGCAAGCCACTCCATGCTCATTTTCCTCGTCGTCCAGGGAGTAGCCCCGCTGCCGCACGACCTCGAGTTCCTTTCGCATCTTCCGGGCTTCGGCGAGGGGAAGCCGGTGCAGAAAAGCCTCGAATTCCTCCTCCGCGGAAAAGGCCATGATGGCCTTTCCCAGGGAAGTGGATTGAATGGGCATGCGGCTGCCGATCATCGCTGCCATGCGGAAGGGACGGGAGCTCTCCAGCAGGTCGATATACAGGATCTCGCCGCTGTGGATGATCCCCAAATTGATGGTTTCGTTGAATCGGTCGTGGAGCTGGCGCATAAAAGGCTGCGCGATACTTTTAAGGTCGCGCCGAAAATGAGTTGCATATTCGAACAATTTCATTCCCAGCTTGTAATGCGAGCCATTGTGCGCCCGCTCCACATATCCCCTATCAGCCAGCGTGTACAAGAGCCGGAACGCCCGGCTCTTGTTAAACCCAACCCTCTGGCTGAAATCGTTTAGAGTCAGCTCCTCGGAATCGCGGAATGCTTCGAGAATGTCCAGCGCGCATTCCACCGATTCCACCACGTATTTGTCGCCGTTGGTCCTGGGCAACTTCATCCGCGTTCCCCTTTAGAAGATAATCTTCCCGCCCAACTGCATGCTGCGGCTTCCACCCGCGCCGGTGACGTATCCAAAGCTGGAGGAGGTCAGACTGGTACTCGGATTACTAAACTGTGGTGTGTTGGTCACGCCGAACGACTCGGCGCGCAGTTCAAGGGAGACCCGTTCGGTCACAACAAAACGACGGAACAGGGACGCATCGAGGTTAAAACGGCCCGGTCCGCGATAGGCATTGCGGCTCATGTTCCCCAAAACCGGACCTACCGGGGTGGAGAATGCGGAGGTGTCGAACCAGGGTGAACCCACGCCGGGCGCGCCCACGCCGTGCAAAATGCGGAAGGGGCCATTTTGATTGGGCGTCTGGCTTGTGCCGGGCGCGTTCAGGGCAGTGCCGCTAGCGCTCCAGACAAGTGGGGTGCCGGTCTGGAGGGTCAGTATCCCGCTTACCTGCCATCCACCCAGCAGCCAATTGCCCGGCCCGGATTGGAGCCAGTGCTTTCCATGTCCAAAGGGCAGATCGTAAATATAGCTCTGCACAAAGCTGTGGGTCCGGTCGTACTCCAGGGGCATGTAGTTTCGCCTGAAATCGAGATAGTTGTTGATGCCACCAGTGCCACCACCATCGGTTTTGTATCCCATCGCCTTGCTGAAGGTGTAGGCCGTCGTAAGAAGAAATCCGCCGCTGAAGCGGTGATCGAATTTGGCCTGCAGCGAATGGTAATTGGAGGTAACGCGCTTAAAGAGCAGGTTGGTATCGGTGATCCGGGGAAATTCCGGACGGCCCTTTGAGCCTGCTCCCGCAACCAGCCCGGCGTTGAGGTTATATTGCGCCGGAATATTCCTTCCGACGTTGCCTACATAACTGAGGTCCATCACGAAATTCTTGGGGAGCGCCTGCTGCACGGAGGCATTCCAGAATTCGACGTAAGGATCACGGTAATGCTTGTCCACCACCGTATAGTTTGAATTGGGATCCGCAGGCAATAATCCGTTGGATGGGATGGTGGCAATGATCGGCGCCGGAAAACCGTTGGGAAGCGAGGCCGGTTGCCCACTAGGATAAAGGGCCTGAGTAAACGAGCTAGTGGAGTTGAAGGCGTTGTTCTGCCGAACCGGATAATTAAACGCGTAAGAATTATCTTGAAAGGGCGTGTAGCTGACGCCAAAAGCGCCTCGCAGGACCGTCTGGTCGGTAGTGCGGTAGGCCACACCGATACGCGGGGCAAAGTCGGTGTAGTGCGTGTCCATTCCCATATTTTTGGGATTTCCGCCTACCCCGGCAATCACCAGGTTGTTGGTGGAGGGATCATAGTTGGAGAAGCCACCCGCGCGGTTCGGCGTTGCCGGGGGATAGAACTCCCAGCGCAGTCCCAAGTCGAGGGTCATTTTGGACGATACCTTCCACTGGTCCTGTCCATAAAGGAAGACC